>CAZWXA010000132.1:7776-9254 GCA_964637755.1 uncultured bacterium
CCGCGTCCGCTGGCGGCGCGCGATGTGACGTTCCCGCCCTACGAAGTACGCAATCTTCCGAACGGCCTGCAGGTCGTGGTCGTGATGCACCAGGAGCAGCCGGATCGCCTCCACGCTGCGCTCGAGCGGCAGGCGATGCGTGATGCATGGCCGGAGCTTGCCCTCGCCGTACCACCGCACCAGCTCCTCGACGGAACGGCGCAGCTTGTCGGGCGCGTGCCACCGGAAGTAGCGCAGCGACGAGCCGAGCGCCGCGCGATGCTTCACCAGGAGGCGGTTCGCCGGGATCTGCGGCACACCGGCGACGAACCCGATGAGCAGGATGCGTCCCCCCCAGCCGAGCGACGACAGCGCCGCGTCGAAGAGCCCGCCGCCGACGGGGTCAAAGCACACGTCGACGCCCGTGCCGTTCGTGAGGGCCATCACGCGGTCGGTGAGATTCTCGGTCGCGTAATTGACGACCTCGTCCGCCCCGTGCTCGCGGGTGACCGCCAGCTTGTCGGGCGTGCTCGCCGCCGCGATGACCCGCGCCCCCATGGCCTTGCCGATCTCGACCGCGGGGAGCCCGACGCCGCCGGCAGCCCCGAGCACCAGAAGCGTCTCGCCCGGCTCGAGCCGCCCTTGCCAGCGGATCGCCACGTGGCTGGAGATGTACGCGATGGGGAATCCTCCGGCTTCGTCGAAGCTCATGCCCTCGGGAAGGGGGAAGGTCTCCGCCTCGGGCGCGACGGCCATCTCGGCCAGACCGCCATAGGCGAGGATCGCCATCACCCGATCGCCCGGCTTGAACCGTTTCACGCCGTCGCCGCACCCGGCGACGATGCCCGCCGTCTCGAGGCCAGGGCTGAAGGGCCGCGGTGGTTGCGTCTGGTACCGACCCGCCACCATGATCGCGTCGGCGTAGTTCACCGCCGTGGCTTTCACCGCGATGAGCACCTCGCCGGCGGCCGGCGTCGGCGCCGGCACGTCCGCGATGACCAGGTCGTCGACAGCTCCCCACGCCAGGCACAGTACGGCACGCATGTGGTCGCCCCCCTCCACAGTCCCTGATGGTACAGCGCGAGTCCGGAGGGCGGCCCCTCCGCCGCCACGAGCTTACCCCGGTGCGACGGGGTCACGTCCGCCGTGCGCAAAGAAGCATGAGCGGCCGCGGGCGAACTGGGCTCAGAGAGGCACGGAGCGTATGGCGTGGATGACCCGAGAATGACCCGTGTCCCGACAGGGGCGAGGCAGCCGGCGAACGACCCGTTGGCTGCCTCGCCTTCTGTTTCCTACTTGGTCAGTAACGCGAGCGCCTCCTTGGCCTTCTCCGCCGAGACCGTCATGTCGCCCTTCTTGCACGCCTGCTCGGACTGGCGAATGAGGGTCCGAGCCTTCTTGATCCGAGGCGTCTGGGCGCTCTTGGGGGCCTGGACATCCTGCATCTTGGGGGCCTGGACATCCTGCATCTTGGGGGCCTGGACATCCTGCATCTTGGG
>CAZWXA010000133.1:0-4241 GCA_964637755.1 uncultured bacterium
ACGGTACCGCGCCAGTCCTCGACCCTACTACGCTCTCCACGGCTGGTTCACCGAAGGCTTCGACACCAAGGACTTGAAGGAAGCCAAGGCGCTGCTTAGCGAGCTCGCCTAGCGGCGAACGCAGTGCCGGCCATGCTTGAAGCGATCAGGCAAAGGATTAGCAGCGGGGCCGCAGGCGATCCAGGGCACCACGTCACGCCTCGCCCCGCGGCGGTCGCCCGAGTCGATACAATGCCTGCATGACGAGCCTCAAGCCGCGACCCAATCACGCCGTCTATCTGCGTGCGCTCCGCGCCATGTCGCCGCAAGCGCGACTGCGCAAGGCCTTCGAGCTTTCCGTCTTCGTCCGTGCGCTGTTCCGTACAGGGCTGGCGCGGCGGTTCCCTGCGTTGAGCAGGGTCGAGCTCGACCGCCTGGTGCGCAACCGCCTCGAACGATGCCACAACAGGAACTCCTGAAACTGGTCATCGCGCGGCTGGACGAGGCCGGCATCGAGTACATGCTTACTGGGTCGCTGGTTTCCAGCCTGCAGGGCGAGCCGCGTGCCACCCACGATATCGACTTGGTCATCGCGATCCGCACCGCACCCGGCGATGCCGCACGCACGTTGAGGGCGGCGTTCCCGGAGCCGCAATTCTACCTCGCTGAAGAGGCGATACGCAGCGCGATTGCTGCGACGGGCATGTTCAACATGATCGACATCCGCGAAGGCGACAAGGTCGATTTCTGGCTCCTCACCGCCGACGCCTTCGACCAGTCCCGGTTCGCCCGCCGCACCGTCGAAGACTTCGAGGGCGTCCGGCTCCAGGTCTCGCGGCCCGAGGACACCATCCTGTGAAACTCAAATGGGCCCAGATGTCCGGCGGCAGCGAGAAGCAGTTCGTCGACGCGCTGCGGGTGTACGAAGTGCAGCACGGGCTGCTGGATCAGTCCTATCTCGACGCGTGGGCCGCCAGGCTCGGTGTGGCTGCGTTGCTTGCCAGGTTGCGGTCGGAAGCCGAGCCCATCGAGTGAGCGGATATGACATGGCAAGCTGCGCTGTACAACCTGTTCTAAGAACTTCTCGAAGGCCCTGCTCGGGGTGTCCGCGCTGGGCACGGCGAGCGTCCCGCCAACCAGGCGCCGGGTCCGCCACTCGGTTCTCACGGGCACGGGCCGTCCCGCCTCGGGCCGTGCCGGTCGCAACCGCGTCCTGACCCATCGCGACGGGTCCCCGATGCCGGCGGCGGGCCCCGCCCGATGGGGTGGCTCCCGCTCTGGATGGTCGGAACCCTTGGCACTTCGCCTGGCTCGTGATGAGTCTCGCGCGGTGCTATCATGCCGCCCTGTGGCCAACCAGACGATCCGCATCGGCTTCGTGGGCGCAGGCAGGAACAGCCGGGAGCGGCACCTCCCCGGCTTCAAGGCGCAGCCAGGCGTCGAGCTGGTCGCCGTCGCCAACCGGACGACGGAGTCGGGCGAGCGCGTGGCGGGCGAGTTCGGCATCTCTCGGGTGTACGGGGACTGGCGTGAGCTGGTGCGGGCGGCCGACGTCGACGCCGTGTGCATCGGCACCTGGCCGTACATGCACCGGGAGATCACCGAGGCGGCCCTCGCCGCCAGCAAGCACGTGCTCTGCGAGGCGCGCATGGCCATGAACGCCGCCGAGGGACGGCGCATGCTGGCGGCCTCGCGGCGGGCGCCGAACCTGGTCGCCCAGCTCGTGCCGGCCCCGCACACGCTGGAGGTCGACGCGACGATCCAGACGCTGCTGGCCGAGGGCTACCTGGGCGAGGTGCTGGCAGTGGAGCTCCAGGCCGGCCAGGGGAGCTTCGTCAATCGGGAGGCGCCGCTGCACTGGCGGCAGGACATTGCGCTCAGCGGGCACAACATCCTCACCATGGGGATCTGGTACGAGGCGATGATGCGCTGGCTGGGCCCGGCCCGCCGGGTCACGGCGATGACGAAGGTCGCCGTGCCCAGGCGCCGCGACGCCGCCGGCGCCTGGCACGAGGTGAAGGTGCCGGACCACGTGGACATCCTGGCCACGCTCGGGAGCGGGGCCGTGGCCCACCTCCGCTTCAGCTCGGTGACGGCGCTGGCGCCGGCGAGCGAGGCGTGGATCTTCGGGACCGAGGGCACCCTTCGGCTCGAGGCCGACGCCCGGCGCCTGTCGGGGGGCCGGCGGGGCGACACGGCGCTGGCCGAGATCTCCATCCCGCCCGAACGGCGGATCGGCTGGCGGGTCGAGGAGGAGTTCGTGAACGCGGTCCGCGGCACGGAGAAGGTGACGCGCACGTCGTTCGAGGACGGGGTGCGCTACATGGAGTTCACCGACGCCGTGGCGCGAAGCGCCGCCAGCGGCCAGACTGCGGACGTCGCGGACCTGTGACCATGACCCCGTGGTCGTGATCGTGGGAGGCGGCGCCTACGGCGGCGTGGCGTCGACCATCGTCGACGACCCGTATCCGCAGGCGCCCGAGATCATGCTGGAGCCCGACGGCTCGCTCCGGCTCGTCCGCCGGCGCCAGGCCCTGGAGCAGGTATGGACCAACGAGGCGTGAACCGGGAGGAGATCGTGGCGACGACCCGTCGATCCGTGGTGGATTTCTACTTCGACCCCGCCTGTCCGTGGGCGTGGCGGACGGCGGTCTGGATCCGGGCCGTGGCGAAGGTGCGTCCGATCGAGGTGCGCTGGAAGTGCCTGAGCCTCGAGGAGATCAACCGGGCTCCCCAGACGGTCCACGAGAATCACCCCAAGAGCCGTGGGCCGTTCCGCACGCTCGTGCTCGCGCGGCGGAGGGGCGGGGAGGAAGCGATCGACCGGCTCTACGCCGCCCTCGGCGTCGCGCGCCACGAGCGCAAGGAGGACCTGGGCGATCCCGTCACCGTGCGGAAGGCGCTGGTCGAGACCGGTCTCGGCGAGCGGCTGTACGACGAGGCCCTCGCCGATCCGACCACGGAGCAGGAGTACCTCGCCGAGCACGCGGCCATCGCCGGGCGTGGCGCCTTCGGGGTGCCCTCGCTGGTCATCGAAGGCGGCAAGCCGATCTTCGGCCCGGTGATGTACCCGGTCGAAGGTGAGGAGGCCGGCGAGCTGTACGACCACGTCGCCGCGCTGAGCCGGAGCCCGGTGTTCTTCGAGCTGAAGCGCGGCAGGAACTAACCCGAAGTTCCCCTAACGATCGACCTGGGCGGACGCCCGCCGCCCCAGGCGTCCCCTCGTCCAGCCTCCGATTCCGCGACTCCACCGGAAGTTCCTCGAGAGGGAATTTTCACTCGTCGCGCGGCTCGCCGCGGATGAAGCGCCCGGTGCGGAGGTCCTGCAGCGTTTGCTCGATCTCGGCGGGCGTGTTCATCACGAACGGACCGTGGCGGGCGATCGGCTCGCGAAGCGGTCGCGCGGCGGCCAGCAGGAACCGGCCCCCGCCAGCGCCGGCTGAGGCCTCGACCACATCGCCATCACCGAACACAACCAGGGCAGGCGCGCTGGCGGGAGTCTGCTCCGGCCCGAAGCGGACTTCGCCCTGGTCGAGGTAGGCGAACGCGGTGTGGCCCCGTGGCACCCGCTCGCGGAACGCGCTGCCTGGTGGCAGCGTCACGTCGATGAATGTCGGCGTCACTGCCAGACCCTCGATCGGGCCGACAAACCGCCCCTCGGCCGCGTCACCGGCTATGACCCGAACCGTCGCTCCTTCGTCCAGCGCTGTCTCGGTCAAGCGATCCGCCTGCAGGTCGCGATACTTGGGGCGGGTCATCTTCTCGCGCGCCGGCAAGTTGAGCCAGAGCTGCAATCCGCCGATCCCCTCGGGACGGACCTGCGGCATCTCCTCGTGGAGGATGCCGCTTCCCGAGGTCATCCATTGAATGTCGCCGGCCCCGATCGTGCCGCGGTGCCCCAGCGAATCGCCGTGCCGTACCTCTCCTTTCCGGAGGATCGTGACCGTCTCGATCCCCCGGTGCGGGTGATACGGGAAGCCCGCCTCGTAGTCCGCGGGGTTGACCGACTCGAAGTGGTCGAGGAGCAGGAACGGATCGAGGTGGTCAAGACGCCGGGTCCCGATGCTCCGGCGGAGGCGAACCCCCGCCCCTTCGACCACCGGTTCCGGCGTCACGACCTGCGCGACTGGGCGTGAGGACTGACTCATCGTTGACCCTCCTTGGGATCTCACGCGACGGTGAGACCGATCTTCCCGGCTTGGCGCCTGGCCTCCATCATCCGCTCGATGACCGGCATCCTGGCAGTGGGGCGGAGTGGCGGG
>CAZWXA010000133.1:4341-9239 GCA_964637755.1 uncultured bacterium
TCGAGGGACTCGAGGAACGCGATGAGCTCGGCGTTGACCTCGACCGGGCGCTCCTGCTGGGTCCAGTGGCCGCAGCCCGGCAGGAGCACGCGGGCGCGGAGACCGGGCACCACGTCACCCAGGCGCTCGAGCTGCGGCTTCATCCGCGCGATGACGCCGTCGCGGTCGCCGGCGATGAAGAGCGCGGGCTGGTGGATCCTGGCGCCCCGCCAGGCCGCCATCAGCTCCCAGGTGCGATCCAGGTTGCGATACCAGTTGAGCCCGCCCCGGAAGCCTGTTCGCCGGAACTCGGCCACGTAGAAGTCGAGATCGGCCGGGCCGAGCCAGCCAGCCAGCGACTCAGGGTCGGGCATCGCATCCAGCAGCCTGGCGTCCCCGGGCTGGCCCGCGCCCCAGCTCGGCCCCCGCGGGAACTCGCCCGAGCCGCCGTGGAGAAGGCGCCGCAAGGTCTTCGGGACGTCCTGCTCCAGCTCGGTCTCGGCCACGCCGGGGGTCTGGAAGTACAACATGTACATGAACCGGTCCCCGGCCGCTTGCCTGAGGGCGTCAGTGGGCCGCACGGCGCCGCGGGGCGCATAGGGTACCGAGAGCGCGGCCACGGCGCGGAACCTGTCCGGACGGAGCAGCGCCGAGTTCCAGGCGACCGGGGCGCCCCAGTCGTGCCCGACGATGACGGCCGTCTCGGTGCCGAGCGCGTCGAGCAGCCCCACCATGTCGCCGACGTGATGGAGCTGGGTGTACTGGTCGATGGCCTCGGGGCGATCGGTCTGGCCATAGCCGCGCATATCGGGCGCGACCGCGCGATACCCGGCGGCGGCGAGCGCGGGGAGCTGATGGCGCCACGAGTACCACGACTCCGGAAAGCCGTGGCAGAGGAGGACCAGCGGGCCCGAGCCCTGCTCGGCGACGTGCATGCGGATGCCCGTGGTCTCGACCGTGCGGTGGACGATCCCAGCCATGGCAGAGGTCCTCGCCGCGTCCTACTTCCGGCGGCTCTTCTCCACCGCCCGCTGGATCATCGCGCGGACGAGCCTGGGCGCGGCGTCGCGCTGAGCGCGGTTGGCGACCAGGGCGGGAACGAAGCCGCCGGGCTCGCTCTGCACGTCGTAGCGGATCAGCGAGCCCCGGCCGTCGCTCGCGGGCTCGATGGTCCAGCTCCCCCGGATGTCCCGGACGCGCACGTGGTGCGGGTCGGGCGGAGGGCCCGCCTCATCGGCGCTTCGGAACAGAATCTGGTAGCGCTGGGCCCCGAGGTCCACCCGCCTGCGCACCCGGACGGTGTAATCGCGATCCCGCGCGAGTGGCACCGACACCTGCTCGTAGACGACCCGCTCCTCGGCGGTCTCCGAGATGAAGTCGAGCCGCTTGAGATAGGGGACGAACTCCCGGTACTCGCGCTGGTTCCAGATCGTCTCGAACAGCGTGGCGGGCGGCAGCGAAGAACGCCCCGTCGCCCTGATCTCGTAGTGATGCGAGCCCGGGATCGCGCGGCGCTCGAGGAGCAGGCCGTCCTGGTCCGACAACTTCTCCCAGTCGGCGGCCGGAGCGGTCGCCGCCGCCAGCAGGATACAGGCGAGGGTCGCGGCGAGGCCCAGCATCGGCCGGCGCATCCGGGTCATCCGGCCACTGGCGTCCGACTCGGCCAGTGTGGCGGCTCGCCGTCGGTGCCGAACACGCGATCCCAGAGTGGCGAGCTCACGCCCCATCTCGCGTCCGGGGTGGCGAAGTGGTGGAGCATGTGACGCTGCCGGAGATACTTCCCGAGGCGCGACCGCGGCTTCCGGTGGTGGACGGTCAGGTGGATGTAGTCGTACGCCAGGTAGCCCACGAGGAAGCACGCGAAGAAGGGATCGACCCACGCGCCGCCGAGAGCGCTCCGGAACGCCGTGTACAGGATCGCGGTGCCAACGAGGGCAGGCGCCGGGGGCATCAGCAGCCGGCCCGGGTCGTCCGGGTCCGCGTGGTGGATGCCGTGGACCATGAACTGCAGGCGCCGGCCGGGACGCGAGACGGGCTCGAGGTGGAAGAGGAACCGGTGGATCAGGTACTCCGCCAGGGTCCACATGAAGAGACCCGCCGCGCCGAGCGCCACCACCAGGAGGCCCCCGAGCCGGTGGACCGCGAAGGAGCGCCACAGGAGCCAGGTGATCACGGGGGTCCAGAGCAGTGCGGGGATCACCGGGTGGACGCGCGAGAGGCGCTCGATGAGAGTGTTCTCGAAGAGCCGCACGTGCCCGCCTCGTTTTCGCATGGTCTGCTGCCGCCCATCTTACCTCGGCGCGCCGGGTCCCGACAACGATCGTCTCGCGGCGGGCGCCCGGGAGCGCGCCTCCCCGCCTCCGCCCCGGAAACCCTTCGAGTACCGTGTCGGGCGGAGGGGCCGGACAGACAGGAGTGAGCCACGGCTGGGACTCGTGGAAAGGCACCAGACCGGCGACCGCGGGCACGACCCCCCGGAGCGGAACTCCGCACCCAATGGGTGCACGATCTCTGGGGACCGGGGCGGCGTCGAGCGGCTGGAGCGGAACCAGGGCTCCGCGAAGACGCTGTTCCCGTCCGCCCGATTCTTGTAAGATTCCCCCCGTGAAGACGCTGTTCCTCACCGGCGGAACAGGCTTCATCGGCAGCCATGCCGCGGGCCTGTTCCTCGCCCGCGGCTGGCGCGTGAAGGCGCTTGCGCGCCGCCCTGCGCGCATCGGGCTTCTGCCGCCCGGAGTGGAGCTGGTGCCGGGCGACGTCACGGAGCCCGCCTCGTACCGCGACCGGATGGCGGGCTGCGCGGCCGTGCTCCACTGCGCGGGCGCGACCCGCGCCCGCAGCCTTGCCGGGTACCGGGGGGTCAACGCGGCCGGCACCGCCGCCGTTGCCCGGGCCGCCGCTCGGTCGTGCCCCGGCGCGATGTTCGTGTACGTGTCCTCCCAGGCTGCGGCCGGGCCGTCCCGGAGCGGTGCGCCGGTGCGGGAGGCCGACCCGCCAGAGCCAGTCTCCTGGTACGGGCGCTCCAAGCTCGAGGGCGAGGTCGCGCTGGCCCGCGAGCACCCGGGGCCGTGGTGCGTGATCCGGCCCTCGGTGGTCTACGGCGCGGGCGATCCCGGCCTGCTCCAGATGTTCACGGTGGTGGCCCGCGGCATCGCGCCGATCCTGGCTGGCGGAAGGGGGCGCGTGCAGCTCCTGGCCGCCGGGGACCTGGCGGAGATCCTCTTTGCCGCCGCGCAGCGTCCGGACCTCCACGGCCGCCGCGGATTCGCCGCCGGCGACACCGTGAGCGTGGGGGACCTGGCGCGGGAGGTCGCGGGCCTTCGTACGCCGCGTGCGCGGACCGTTGCGGTGCCCTCGGCGGTGGTGCGGGTGCTGGGACTCGTCGAGTCCGCCCGCGAGGCGTTCACCGGCAGGGCGCGCCCCTTCAACCGCGACAAGGCGCGCGAGATCCTGCAGCGCGACTGGCTCTGCGACGGCGAGCCGTTCCTGCGGGACCTGCGCGTGACCGCGGCCACTCGCTGGCGAGAGGGAATCCGCGAGACCTGCCGGTGGTACGTCCAGGCGCGCTGGCTCCACCCGGAGGCGTTTGCCGGCCTATGACCTTCAACAGTTCTGATCCGACGACCGGCGAGGGCCCGGCGCGGGAGGTGAGGCGGCGGTCGCCCCTCGCGGCACCTCGGCCGGCCGTCTTCGACAAGTGCGATGCGGTCACCGAGCGGATGAACGCCGCCAAGGCCGCGGACGCGTACTGCTATTACCGCGCCATCGAGTCGCCGCAGGACCCGGAGGTCGTCATCGGCGGCCGGAAGCTCGTCATGCTCGGGTCCAACAATTACCTGGGACTGACCAATCACCCGGAGGTCAAGGAGGCGGCCATCGAGGCGGTGCGGCGTTACGGCACCGGCTGCGCCGGCAGCCGGCTGCTGAACGGCACGCTGAGCCTTCACGAGGCGCTCGAGGACAAGCTGGCGCGGTTCATGGGCCGGCCGGCGGCGATCACGTTCTCTACCGGCTTCCAGGTGAATCTGGGCGTCATCTCGTGCCTGCTCGGCCGGGGCGACGCCGTGTACCTCGACAAGCAGGACCACGCCTGCATCATCGACGGCGCGCGGCTGTCGTTCGCCCGTGTCCGCAAGTTCGCTCACAAGGACGCTGCCGACCTCCGGCGCCTCATGACCGCCGAGCCTGGGGCGGCCGGGCGGCTCGTGGTGACGGACGGCGTGTTCTCCATGGAAGGCGAGATCGCGCCGCTGCCGGAGATCGTGGAGGTCGCGCGTGACTTCAACGCGGCCGTCATGGTCGACGACGCCCACGGCATCGGCGTCCTCGGCGCGCGGGGCCGGGGCACCGCAGAGCACTTCGGCCTCGAGGATGAGGTGCACCTCGTCATGGGGACATTCTCCAAGTCCCTGGCGTCGATCGGCGGGTTCGTCTGCGGCGAGCGCGAGGTCATCGACCACGTCCGGCACGCGGCCCGCAGCCTGATCTTCTCGGCGGCCCTGGCGCCTGCCTCGGCCGCCGCCGCCGGGGCGGCTGTCGACATTCTCGAGCGCGAGCCGGAGCGCCGGGAGCAGCTCTGGCGAAACACCCGGTTCCTGATGGACGGCCTCTCGAGCCTCGGCTTCTGCACCGGGGAGTCCAGGTCGCCGGTCATTCCCATCATCGTGGGCGACGATGACCGGACCTTCGCCATGACCCGGCGGCTCGACGAGGCGGGGGTGTTCGTCAACCCCGTCGTCTCGCCGGCCACGCCCAGGGACCGGGCGCTCCTCCGCACGAGCTGCATGGCCACCCATACGGAGGAACACCTCTCGCGGGCGCTCGAGGCCTGCGCGCGCGTCGGCCGGGAGTTCGGCCTCATCCCCTAGACGGATGCTGAACGACCCGCAGGCCGAGCTTCGCCTCGTAGAGCTCGTGCG
>CAZWXA010000134.1:0-7015 GCA_964637755.1 uncultured bacterium
GCCCACGCGTCCATCTCCCACCGGAGCCAGGTGATCACCGCCGACGTGGCCGGGCCCCCCGCGGCGCCGAAGAGGACGCCGTCGGCCTCGCGGGCCGCCCTCTTGGTCTCATCGGGCACGGGAGCGCCGTGGCTCTTCACCGCGGCGACGCCCTGGGGCGGGGTCAGGATCCTGAGCGGCAGGCCGGTGGCCGCCAGCAGCTCGCAGGTCACGTCGACGACCTCGACGCCGATGCCCTCGCCCGGCAGCGCGACGACGGTCTTCATGCCCCAATCCCGTCCAGCGCCCACGGCCGGTGTACGGGGTCCATGTGGGTGTCGGCGGAAATCACCCGGAGTGCCACCGCGGCCGTCTCCTCCTACGTTCCTTCCGGGTCCGAAGGGTCAGAACAGACCGACGACGTTGCCGTCATCGTCGAGGTCGACTTTCCAGGCATTGGGCTCGGAGGGGAGGCCGGGCATGGTGCGCATCTCGCCCAGGAGCGGGTAGAGGAAGCCCGCGCCGATCGACGCGCGCACCTCGCGGATCGGCACCCGGAAGCCCTTCGGCCGGCCCAGGAGTGCCGGGTCGTGCGAGAGCGAGAGATGGGTCTTCGCCATGCAGATCGGCAGCGCGCCGAAGCCGAGGTCCGTGTAGCGCGCGATCTGGGCCGCGGCCGCCGGCGTGTAGTCGGTGCCGTCGGCGCCGTACATCGCGGTCGCGATCCGCTCGATCTTCTCCGTGATCGGCTGGTCGAGGTCGTAGAGGAAGCGGAACGCCTTGGGGCTCGAGGCCGCCTCGAGCACCGCGCGGGCCAGCTCCTCGGCACCGGCCCCCCCCCGCGCCCACACCTCGCTCCGGTAGGCGCCGCGGGCACCCGCGGCGAGGGCGCGCTGCCGGATCACCTCGACCTCCGCCTCGGTGTCGGTCTCGAACAGGTTGATGGCGACGACCACCGGCACCCCGAACAGCCGCGCGTTCTCGATCTGCTTGTCGAGGTTCGGGCACCCGGCCTCGACCGCCGCCAGATCCTCGCGGAGCAGCCCCGGATCGAGCGGCTTGCCGGCCACCACCCGGAACCGGCCGCTGTGCATCTTGAGCGCCCGCACCGTGCACACGAGCACCACCGCGTCCGGCACCAGGCCCGACACGCGGCACTTGATGTTCATGAACTTCTCCATGCCCATGTCGGCGCCGAACCCGCTCTCCGTCACCACGCAGTCCGCGAGCTTGAGGCCGATCAGGTCGGCCAGGATCGAGCTGTTGCCGTGGGCGATGTTGCCGAACGGGCCCGCGTGGACGAGGACCGGCGTGTTCTCCGTCGTCTGGAGCAGCGTCGGCTTGATCGCGTCGCGCAGGAGCACCGCCATCGCCCCGGCCGCCCGCAGGTGCTCGGCGGTCACCGCCTGCCGCTTGCCGTCCAGGCCGATCACGATCCGTCCGAGCCGCTCGCGCAGGTCCTTGAGGCTCGTCGCCAGCCCCAGGATCGCCATCCCCTCGGAGGCCACCGAGATGTCGAAGCCCGTCTCGCGCGGGTGGCCGTTCTCGCGGCCGCCGAGGCCGATCACGATCTTCCGGAGCGCCCGGTCGTTCACGTCGACGACCCGCGGCCACGTGATCGAGAGCGGGTCGATGCCGAGCGGGTTGCCGTGCAGGATCGAGTTGTCGATCATCGCCGCCAGCAGGTTGTGGGCGAGCGTGATCGCGTGCACGTCGCCCGTCAGGTGGAGATTCAGGTCCTCCATCGGCACGACCTGGGCATATCCCCCGCCCGAGGCGCCGCCCTTGATGCCGAAGAGCGGGCCGAGCGACGGCTGGCGGATGGTGGCGATCGCCCGGCAGCCGATCCGGTTGAGCGCCATCGACAGCCCGACCGTGGTGGTGGTCTTCCCCTCGCCGAGGGGCGTCGGCGTGATCGAGGTGACGTCGACGTACTTGCCGTTCGGGCGCGCGGCGAGCCGGCGGAGGACCGAGAGGACGACCTTCGCCTTGTACTTGCCGTACAGCTCGAGCTCGTCCTCCTCGATCCCGAGCGCCGAGGCGATCTGGACGATGGGCTCGAGCCGGGCGCGCTGGGCGATCTCGAGGTTCGTCGACACCGGGCTACCGGACACTCACCATCGCGGCCGGGCCCGAGATCGCCTCGACGGCCACCGCGCAGACCTTGTACTCGGGGATCTTCGACACGGGATCGTGGGCGGAGTTGGTCAGGAAGTTGGCCGCGGAATCGGCGAACTTCACGAACGGGACGAAGATCGAGCCTGGCCGCACCGCCTCGGTCAGGTGGGCAAAACCCGTCAGATTCCCCCTTCGAGAGGTCACGCGGATCTCGGCGCCGTCCGCAACGCCGAGCCGGCGGGCGTCCGCTGGATGGATGTCCACCTCGAGCCGCGGCGCCAGGTCGAGCAGCCCCTGCACCCGGCGCGTCAGCGTCCCCCCGTGCCAGTGGTAGAGGAGCCGGCCCGTGTTCAGCACGAACGGGTACTCCCGATCCGGCAGCTCGGCGGCCTCGATGGTCTGCAGCGCGGGGACGAACCGGCCGCGGCCTCGCGGGAAGGAGTCCGCGTAGAGGAACCGCGTCCCGGGATGATCCGGGGACGGGCAGGGCCACTGGATCCCGCCCTCACGGTCGAGGCGCGCGTGGGAAATGCCGGCGAGGGACGGTGTGAGCCCCGCCATCTCGGCGAAGATCTCGGCCGCGCCGCGGTAGTCGAACTGCGTGCCCACGGCGACGCCGAGACGGCGGGCCACGCGCCGCGCCAGCTCGCAGGTGATCCACCAGTCCGGCCGCGCCTCGCCGGGCGGGTCGAGAGCCCGGCGCACGCGCTGGACGCGCCGCTCCGAGTTGGTGAAGGTGCCTTCCTTTTCCGCGAACGCCGCGGCCGGCAGGAAGACGTGCGCGTGCTCCGCCGTCTCGTGCAGGAAGAGATCCTGGACGACCAGGAACTCGAGCTGCGTGAGCGCCTTCTCGGCTCGGTGGAGGTCGGGCTCGGAGAGGAGCGGGTTCTCGCCGACGACGTACATCGCGCGGATCGCCCCGGTGAGCCACGCCTCCACCATCTCCGTGACGACGAGCCCCTGTTCGGCCGGCGGGCGCATGCCCCATTCGCGCTCGAACTTGTCGAGGGTCTCGGGCGAGTAGGTCTGGTAGCCCGGGAGGTTGGTGGGGATGCACCCGGCGTCGCCGCACCCCTGCACGTTGTTCTGGCCGCGGAGCGGCGAGACGCCCGAACCCGGGCGGCCGAGTTGCCCCGTCACCAGCGCCAGATTGAGCACCGCGTGGGCGTTGTGGATGCCGTTGACGTGCTGGGTGATCCCCATCCCCCAGATCAGGCAGGAGCCGCTCCACGGCGGCCGCGCGTACCAGCGCGCCGCGCGGGCGATGGCGTCCGGGGGCACACCCGTGAGGGCGGCGGCGCGCTCGAGCGTGAGATCGGAGAGGGCCGCGCGCCACTCCTCGAAGCCCTCCGTCCGGTCGCGGATGAAGTCCTGGTTGGCGAGCCCCTCGTCGAGGATGACCTTGGCCATCGCGTTGAAGAGGGTCACGTCCGTCCCCGGGCGCTGCTGGATCCAGAGATCGGCCTGGTCGCAGAGCTCGATCCGCTTCGGGTTGGCGACGATGATCCGGGCGCCCCGGGCCATGGCGCGCCGGAACCGGATCGCGATGACCGGGTGGTTGGCCGACGCGTCGGCGCCGACGATCATGAGACACCCGGCCTCCTCGTAGTCGCTGTAGGAGTTCGAGGTCGCGCCGGAGCCCATCGAGACGAGCATCGCCTCCACCGAGGGCGAGTGGCAGAGCCGCGTGCAGTGATCCACGTTGTTCGTCGCCATGACGACGCGGCAGAACTTCTGGATCGCGTAGCCGTCCTCGTTGGTCGCCTTGGCGCTCGCGAGCGCCCCGAAGCGGCCCCGGTGCCGCGCGAGCCCCTCGGCCGCCGCCTCGAGCGCCTCCTCCCAGGAGACCGTCTGCCACTGGCCTTCCCGCCGGACCATCGGCGTGGTCACGCGATCGCGGGCGTGGACGAAGCCCGCCCCGAAGCGTCCCTTGACGCAGAGGGTGCCGTGGCTCGACTGGTTGCCGGGCGCGTCCCCCGCCATGAGGGCGAGATGGCCGTCCTCCCGCACGCGGAGCTCGATCCCGCATCCGACACCGCAGTAGGGGCAGGTCGTCTCGACGGATCGTGCAATCTTCGCGGGAACTTCCTTCGGCCTGAGCGCGCCCGTGGGGCAGGTCGCCACACACTGGCCACACGAGGTGCAGACCGAGGAGGACATGAGGCCGTCGCCGAAGACGCCGACCTTCATGGCGTGGCCGCGCCCGAGCAGGGAGATGGCGCCGATCCGCTGGACTTCGCCGCACGCGACGGTGCAGCGGCCGCAGAGGATGCAGGCCTCGCGATCCAGGACGAAGAAGGACTTGGAGTCGTCGCCGTCGAAGCGGTGGAGCGCCGCGAACGAGGGACCCGCGATGCCGTGCTGATCGCCCGCGATGCCGACCTGGCCGAACCCGTCGCGCCCGGCACCGGGGGTGAGCATCGAACGGGTGAGGTCGAGCACCATAGACCGGATCCTGACGGCCTCGGGCGCCGTCGTGCTCACGACCATCCCGTCTCGCGCCGGGAGGTGGCACGCGGCCGGCGTCCCCCGCTGCCCCTCGACCGTGACGAGGCAGGTGCGGCAGGCGCCGAGCGGCGGGCGGTCCGGGTCCTTGCAGAGCTGCGGAAGCTGGATGCCGAGGCGGTTCACCGCGTCCAGGACGGACGCTCCGGCCGGAACGCCGACAGGACGGCCGTCAATGACGAGCTTCATCTCTCACAGAGCCCCCATCGGAGGAGCGAGCGCCGCTCGTCCGGCACCCGCCACCGGTCGTAGACGTCGATTTCTTCACGCCCTCTCGGCATCCTGTCGAGTCGGGTCCGCTCGCTCAGGTCGACCCGGGCGCGGTGCTCCCGCCCGATGATAGCAGGAGCGGCGGCGATCCGCCGGGAGCGAAATCCTGGTCTGGCCCATGGCTGCGTCAGCGGCGGAACCGATGGCGGAACCAGAAGGGGTCCCAGCGCGGGTCGCCCCACCAGGATGGCCCCCAGAACGGGTCACCGAGAAGCCCGATCCCGGACCGGGGCGCGCACCTGGTGACGGACGGCAAGCCCGCGAGAGACCGGGGCCCCGGGCGGGCCGCCAGGGCCCCGGGCGGGCCGCCAGTGCCCCCGGGCGGGCCGGTGGAAGCCGGCCGGGACGGGGGAGGCCTCGGGGGCGGACGCGGATGGAGGTTCTCCGGAAGGGACGCGGACCCCCCGGGGGGGGCACCGAGCCCGGTGTCCGGCGGGCTCGGGCCGCCGGGCGGGTTGGCTCACGACCCGACCGCGTCTCGCCGTCGCGGGAAACACGGATCGCGGTTCTGCCCCGGCACCCGCCGAACATGCTCCTGCCGACCCGGTCGGACGGCCGCGCCAGAGTTTTCACTTGACACGACGGCCTGCCGTTTGTTAGATGCGCGCTAGCCCTGTAGGCCGAGGTGTGCTCGGGCGTCAGGCCCCGAGTTCCGCGGTGCCACGGGCAATGGCGCGGTCAGGGTTGAGCTGTGCATCCGATCAGCTCAGGACGTCGTTCACGCTCACGCAGGAGATCGGGGGAGACCATGGCCACACGGCTCAATCGGCGTCACTTTCTCAAGGCGGCCGTCGCGGGCGGCGTCGCCGCCGGCACCGGCCTCACCGGGTTCCCCGCCATCTTGCGGACACGGCGGGCGTGGGCGGCGGGGACGGTCCCCGTGGGCAGCCTGCTCGACAAGACGGGCGGCATCAACATCTACGGGCTCCCGGCCATCGCCGCGACCGAGTACGCCGTGGCCGAGCTCAACGCGAAGGGCGGCGTCCTCGGCAAGCAGCTCGAGCTGATCCAGTACGACACCCAGTCCGACATCGCCAACTTCCCGAAGTTCGCCAAGAAGCTGATCCTCGAGGACCAGGTGGTGGTCATCCACGGTGGCATCACGTCGGCCTCGCGCGAGAGCTTCCGGCCCGTGATCGACGAGTACAAGCAGCTCTACTTCTACAACATCATTTACGAAGGCGGTGTCTGTGACAAGTACGTCTTCGTGACGGGCGAGACACCGACCCAGCAGATGGGGCCGCTCGCGAAGTACGCGCTCAAGAAGTACGGGACCAAGGCGTACACCATGGCCGCGGACTACAACTTCGGCCACATCTCCTGGAAGTGGTGGGACATCTTCTGGCGCAACGGCGGCGGGCTCGAGCCGGTGGCCGGCGGCAAGCGCGGCCAGCACGTCGGCAAGGTCGAGTTCATCCCCCTCGACGTCACCGACTTCAACGCGACGATCAACCGGATCCAGGAAGCGAAGCCCGACGTCATCATGTCCTTCCTGGTCGGCGGCGCCCACATCAACTTCTACCGGCAGTTCGCCGCGGCCGGGCTCAAGAACAAGATCCCGATCATCTCGACCACGTTCGGCTTCGGCAACGAGCACATCGTCCTGAGTGCCAAGGAAGTCGAGGGCCTCGTGACGTGCTACCCGTACTTCGACGAGCTGGACAACCCGCAGAACCGCGCGTTCAAGGCGGGCATGAAGAAGAAGATGGGCAACCCGGATTACTACATCGGCGACGCGGGGGCCGAGAGCTACAACGGCTGGAACTTCTGGGCGAAGGCCGTCGAGAAGGCCGGGAGCTTCGACCGCGAGCCCGTCACCAAGGCGATGGAGAGCGGGCTCGAGTGGGACTCGCCCATGGGCCACGTCAAGATGGACCCGGCCAGCCACCACGTGATCTTCACCATGCACCTCGCCGCCGTGAACAACAAGAACGGCTGGAAGATCCTCGAGAGCTTCCCGAACATCCCGCCCACCGAGACGATGCAGGTCTGCGACCTGATCAAGAACCCGGACCAGCACACCCAGTACCAGCCCAAGTAGACGGGAAGCCACGGTCAGCCCGCGTGTGAACGAGTCTCAGCGGGGCCCGGGCGGCCGCTTCCGCCGCCCGGGCCTGTCCCCCCGGCTGTCCGCCCGAGCATC
>CAZWXA010000134.1:7115-9239 GCA_964637755.1 uncultured bacterium
CAGATGGGCCCGTGTCAGCGGGTTGCGCGGTCAGCAGTGATGGGTCTGGACACCGCGGTCATCATGGTCCTCGAGGTCGTCAACTCGATCACGATCCTGGTCCTCCTGGCGCTCGGCCTCGCCGTCATCTTCGGCATGATGCGGATCGTGAACCTCGCCCAGGGCGAGTTCTTCACGCTCGGGGCCTTCACGGTGCTCGCCGCCACGCGTCACGGGGGTCTCCCGCTCTGGGTCGCGATGCTGCTGGCGCCCTTCGTGGTCGCCGGCATCGGTCTCCTCATCGAGTGGCTGGTGATCCGGCGGCTCTACGGCCGCCCGCTCGACGTCATGCTCGCGACCTGGGGTATCAGCCTCCTGCTCATCGGCGGGATCACCGTGATCTTCGGCGCCGTGACGCAGGGTATCCCCTTCGCGCTCGGCAACTTCCGGGTCGGCCAGTACCAGTATCCCGAGTACCGGATCGTCATGACGACGCTCGCGGCCGGGCTGATGGTCGGGCTCTACCTGGTCTTCCGCTACAGCGCCTTCGGCCGGCGCGCCCGCGCGACGATCGCCAACCCCGAGATGGCCTCGGCGATCGGGATCAACACCTCCCGCATGTTCATGCTGACGTTCGGCATCGGCGCCGGCCTCGCGGGCGCGGCGGGCGCGATCATGGCGCCGATCGTCGGCGTGGTCCCCACCATGGGCGTCCTCTACATCGCCCGGGCCTTCATCACGGTGGTCGTCGGCGGTCCCGTGGTGCTCCTCGGCACGCTCTCGTCGGCGTCCGTCCTCGGCTTCATCGAGGCGACGATCTCGCGCTTCACGCTCTTCAAGATCCACACGGGGGGGCACTGCACGCCGCCGCCCTGCGAGATCAGCATCGGCGGCTCGGCCTTCTTCGGCCAGATCGCGCTCCTGATCTTCGCCATCGTGCTGCTCCGGATGCTTCCGCAGGGAATCTCCGGCTTCCGGAGGGAGGGCCAGTGAGCGAGGCGGGCGGCCGGGCCCGGTCTCCGCAGGCGCTCGCCGCGCTCCTGTTGCTGGTGCCGCTCCTGGCGGCCCCGTACGGGTACAGGCCCTACACCGCCAACGTCCTCGCCGTCTACATGATCTACGGGCTCCTGGCGATGTCGCTCGGCCTGATCTGGGGGTACGCGGGGATCATGAGCTTCGGCCAGACCGCGTTCTTCGGGATCGGCGCCTACGCCTATGGCGCCATCGGCCTCAACCTGATCAAGTCCACGGGGAACACCCACCTGGCGTTCCTCGGCGGCCTGGCCGCGGCCACGCTCCTCGCCGCCGTCGTCGGCTACTTCATGTTCTACGGCCGCATCTCGGACGTGTACGCGGCCATCATCACGATGGCGCTGACCCTCGTGCTCTTCGCCTTCGCCGCCTCGACGGGCGGCGACGAGTGGGTGATCGGGGTCGCGCGGATCGGCGGCTTCAACGGCATGTTCGGCCAGGGCGAGGGCAGCCAGAACATCGCCAACTTCCAGATCCCGCCGGTCACGCTGCAGTTGCCGGGGATGAAGGCGCCGTTCGAGTTCAAGATCAACCGCGAGACCGTGTCGGGCTACTTCCTCGTCCTCGGCCTCTGCGTCGCCGCGTACGCGGGGGCCCGGCTCCTGCTCCGCACGCGCCTCGGCCGTGTCGTCGTCGCGCTCCGCGAGAACGAGCCGCGCGTCGCCAGCCTCGGCTACGACCCACGCTTCTACAAGTTCGCGATCTTCACCGTCTCGGGCGCCGTCGCCGGCCTCGCGGGCATCCTCTTCGCGGCGTGGGGCCGCTTCGTGAACCCGGACCGGTTCGGGCTCGCGTTCGCCTCGAGCACGGTCGTCTACGTGCTCCTCGGAGGGCGCACGACGCTCCTCGGCGGCTTCGCCGGCGCGCTGATCATCGGGTACCTGACGGGCTACCTCGCCGAGACCGCCCCCTTCTCCACCATCCCGCCCGACGCCGCCCCGGTCGCCGCCTTCCTCATGGAGGCCAGCCGGCGGATCGTCCGCGAGGCCCCCATCCTGGTCCAGGGGGCCGTGCTGGTCGGGATCGTGCTGCTCCTGGAGGACGGGATCACGCCCCCCCTCTTCCGCTTCGTCGAGCGCCGGCGCCGCTGGTGCTGGTGGCTCCTGCTGCCCG
>CAZWXA010000135.1:0-9219 GCA_964637755.1 uncultured bacterium
CCCAAGCTGCCGTACGAGGTCGACGGAGGCGTCAAGGTGTTCAGGCTGGTGGCGGGCACACCTTCTCGGGTCACGTGGGTCCGCACGTCACCTCGGAGCATCCGGAACTCGCAATGCCGAGTACCACGCCCGCCCAGCCACCGGCGGCAAGCTCTTCGCCGACTTCTGGTCCGCCTGCCACAGGGACCGGGCACAAACACTGAAGGTGCACTGAAAGTGAGGGATGAACCAGCGCACGCGCCGGCACCCGGACCGGCGAGCGGGCCGATGACGTACACGTGCCCGATGCACCCCGAGATTCGGCAGCCGGGGCCGGGGTCGTGCCCGAAGTGCGGCATGGCCCTCGAACCCGTGGCCGCGCCCGTCGTCCAGACCCGAGAGGAATGGACCTGCCCGATGCATCCGCAGATCGTCCGCAGCGGGCCCGGCACCTGCCCGATCTGCGGCATGGCCCTCGAGCGGAAGGCGGGCGCCGTCGAGGAAGGCCCTGATCCGGAGCTGGTCGACATGACGCGGCGATTCTGGATCAGCCTCGTGCTGACGGTGCCACTGCTCGCCTTCGTGATGGGCGACATGATCCCGGGGGCGCCGCGGCGGCACCTCCTGCCAGGTCGCGTCCTCGCCTGGGGACAGCTTGTGCTCGCCACGCCCGCCGTCCTCTGGGGCGGGTGGCCGTTCTTCGAACGCGCGTGGGCCTCGATCGTCAACCGCAGCCTCAACATGTTCACACTGATCGCCCTGGGGACCGGGCTCGCCTACGCGTACAGCGTGGTGGCCACAGTGGCGCCGGGCGCCTTTCCCGCGTCGTTCCGCATGCACGGTGGCGAGGTCGGCCTCTACTTCGAAGCGGCGGCTGTCATCACGGTCCTGGTGCTGCTCGGCCAGGTGCTGGAGCTGCGGGCGCGGAGCCAGACCAGTGGCGCCATCAAGGCCCTCCTGGGTCTCGCGCCGAAGACTGCCCGGCGTCTGCGCGACGACGGGTCCGAGGAGGACGTGCCGTTGGAGCACGTCCAGCCGGGCGACCGTGTCCGCGTTCGCCCGGGCGAACGCGTTCCGGTGGACGGTCGCGTTCTCGAGGGCGCCAGCGCGGTGGACGAGTCCATGGTCACGGGAGAGTCGATCCCGGTGGAGAAGGGACCGAACAGCTGGGTGACCGGAGGAACGGTGAACGGCACCGGCGGATTCGTGATGCGCGCCGAGCGCGTGGGGCGCGACACGCTGCTCGCCCAGATCGTGCAGATGGTGAGCGAGGCGCAGCGAAGTCGCGCGCCCATCCAGCGGCTGGCCGACCTCGTCTCCTCGTATTTCGTTCCCGCGGTGGTCGCGGTCGCAGTGCTGACCGCCGTCGTCTGGGGCCTCGTCGGACCTGAGCCGCGCATGGCCTACGCTCTCGTGAACGCGGTGGCTGTGCTCATTATCGCCTGCCCGTGTGCGCTCGGCCTCGCCACGCCCATGTCCATCATGGTCGCGACCGGGCAAGGGGCCATGGCCGGCGTCCTCATCAAGAACGCGGAGGCGCTCGAGATTCTGGAGAAGGTCGACACGCTCGTCGTCGACAAGACCGGCACCCTGACGGAAGGCAAGCCGCAGCTGACGTCGGTGACGGTACCGGACGGGCAGTCCGAGAGCGATGTGCTGCGGCTGGCAGCAAGCGTGGAGCGTGGCAGCGAGCATCCACTGGCGGCAGCGATCGTGGCCGGTGCCCAGGAGCGAGCCCTCCCCCTCTCGGCGGCAGAGGATTTCCAGTCGGTCACCGGCAAGGGGGTGACGGGGCGCGTTGATGGGCGTAGCGTCGCCCTCGGCAACCGCCGGCTACTGGAGGACCTGGGCGTCGCCCTCGACGGGCTTGGCGAGCGGGCGGAGGCGCTACGAGGTGAGGGCCAGACGGTGATGTTCGTCGCCGTCGACGGACAGGCGGTGGGCCTGGTCAGCGTGGCCGATCCGATCAAGAGCTCCACGCCGGAGGCCCTGGAGCTCCTGCGCGCGGCCGGTGTTCGCGTCGTCATGCTGACGGGTGACAGCCGCGCGACTGCCACCACCATCGCGAAGACGCTCGGGATCACCGAGGTCGAGGCGGAGGTACTGCCCGACCAGAAGATCGCGGTGATCAAGCGCCTGCAGGCCGAGGGGCGCGTGGTGGCCATGGCAGGCGACGGCGTCAACGACGCGCCGGCGCTGGCCCAGGCCCAGGTCGGCATCGCCATGGGGACGGGTACCGACGTGGCCATGCAGAGCGCCGGCATCACGCTGGTCAAGGGCGACCTGCGGGGCATCGCGCGGGCGCGCCGCCTGAGCCAGGCGACCATGCGGAACATCCGCGAGAACCTCTTCTTCGCCTTCGTCTACAACGCCCTCGGCGTGCCCATCGCGGCCGGCGTCCTGTATCCCCTATTCGGCCTGCTGCTGAACCCGATCATCGCCAGCGCCGCCATGAGCCTCAGCTCCGTCTCCGTCATCACCAACGCCCTTCGGCTGCGGAAGCGGTCAGATCACTGAAAGGCAGTGCGCGCGGCTACCGTCAAGCGTCAGCGGGAAGGATCGGTCCTTCACAGGTGATCGCTCGCCCGCGACGAGCAGAGGGCTTGTGCGTGAGATGCCAAGATGTTGATGGAAACCCAGCGAGGGGAGGTGGGCAACAATGAAGAAGGCCGTGGGTCTCCTCGTCGTGGTCGCGGTATCTATCTTCGCCGGCGCAGCATTGGCGCAGATGACGGGCCCCGGCACGATGGGGCGCGGCATGGGCTGGGGTTACTTCGGGCCCGACATGACGCTCGGCATGATGTTCTTCTGGGGGATCGTCATCGTCGGGCTGGTGGTGGGCATCGGCTGGCTGGTGCGCCAGGGGCGCGGCTCACGCCGCAATGACAGGGGGCATTGAGAGGAGCGCACATATGCTGCACATCGTCGAATCGCGGAAGCCGCTGGACCGCGTAGCCAAGGATCTCGAAGAGGCGGTGGCACGGCACCAGTTCGGGGTGCTGGGCGTCCACGACCTCAAGGCGACCATGGCCAAGAAGGGCGTGGACTTCAGCCCGGAATGCCGGATCTTCGAGGTGTGCAATCCACATCAGGCGAAGATAGTGCTGGAGGCGAACCTGGAGATCTCCACGGCCCTGCCCTGTCGGATCTCGCTCTACGAAGAGGGCGGCGTCCGCAAGCTGGCGACGATCAAGCCCACGTCGCTGATCAACCTCTACTCCACGCCCGGTCTCAGGGCCGTGGCACAAGAGGTGGAGGCGACGCTCGAGGCCATCATGGCCGAGGCGGCCCGCTAGCGTCCGGGGTTCTTCCTGTGAGTCTCACGTGACCCCGGGGCTGCTGAAGCCGGCTCGCGGAGTGATGCGGAAAGGGGGTGTGGTGACGGTCTACGCGGTGTGACAGATGCTCTGCTGTGACCCCTGCTGTGGATTGGAGGTGCGGAATGATGCAGGTGATGAGGATGATGGCGGTGGTGATGCTCGTGGTCGCCGTGGCGACGACGGGGTACGCCCAGGGCGGAGCGATGGCTCCTGAGCAAATGAAGATGATGAGCGACCAGATGAAGGCGATGAGCAACCAGATGAAGGGCGGGAAGATGGCCCCCGACCAGATGAAGATGATGGGCGAGCACATGCAAATGATGGCCGATCGGATGAAGGATGGCCAGATGACCCCTGAGCAGATGAAGATGATGGGCGAGCACATGAAGACGATGAACGAGCACATGAAAGGCAAGATGAAGGACAAGATGTAATCGTTCGTCAGAGACACGCATTGCGGCGGCCCCTCGATGGGCGATGCGGTTTCGCCCGCCGGGGGACCGCTGATCCAAGGAGCCGTCTAGAAATAACAATCGATGACGGAGACCGTCCGGAATCATCTTGCGGACGTGATGGTTGGCGCGGTCCAAGCTGTTCCCGGTGTTCGGGGCGACGACGCCGGCCTGCTCGCTCTCGATCCAGGTGACCCCCTGCCTGACCGCGGACTTCTTGCGTGCTCCCGCTCCTCCGGTGCCGACGCGCTCACGGCGCGTCAGTCCCGCCTGGCTCCACTTCCGTCCACTCACGCCACAGCACGAGCAGCAGCGTGATCGTGACGGGCCCCACGAAGAGGCCGATGGAGCCGAAGGTCGCGAGCCCGCCGAGGACGCCCAGGAAGACCAGGAGGAAAGGGACCCGCGTCGTCCCGCTGATGAACCAGGAGCGAATCAGATTGTCCACCGTGCTGACGACCAGGATTCCCCACGCCAGGAGCAGCAGGCCGGCCAGCGGGCGGCCCTGGACGAGGAGCCAGGCGCTGACCGGCACGTAGACGATCGGCGCGCCGAACGGAATGAGCGCCAGGACCGTGGTGGCTGCTCCCAGCAGCACGGGCGCGCGCAGCCCCGCCACCCAGTAGCCCAGCATCGCCAGTGCGCCCTGTGCCAGCGCGGTGAGCAGCATCCCGTAGGTCACGGCGCGAACTGTTTGCCCCAGCGGGAGCAGCATGGCGTGCATCCGCTTCCCGGCGAGGCGCCGCACGCCGCGCTCGACCTGGGAGAGCAGCGCGCCGCCGTGGCGGTAAAGAAAGAACAGGACGAAGAGGGCGAGGCCCGCGCCGGCGAGGTTGCGGCCAAGATCGCCGACCGTCGTGGCGATGGTGCCCGACCACGGGCCGGCCTGGGAGAGCAGCCACTGCCGGGCGCCGGCCGGGTCGGCGGAGAAGCTCTCGAGCCGGCCCACGATCTGGGGGCCGATCCACGGGATCTGTCTCACCCACCCCGGCAGGATCAGAGGCTGCGTCGCGGCCCATGATTTGAGTTCGAGATACACCTGTTGAGCTTCCGCGGCGAGGGCCAATGACACGAGCACGGCCGGCCCCACGGCTACGAGCACGATGAGTACGGTCATCGTCGCAGCCGCCCATCCTGTCCGTCCCCGCAACCCCGCTTCGAGTCGGCGGAAGAGCGGCCAGGTCGAGTACGCGAGGATCGCGGCCCAAGCCAAGGGGACGAGGAACGGGCGGAAGATCGCGAACGCGATTCCGATGAGAACGGCCAGGGCCGCGAGTTCGAACCAGCGCTGGTCCCGCCAAGCGCGCTCCATCCTCACGACTCCTCATCGCAGTTGCTGACCGCGATCAGCTCCTCGGTATGACCCCGGTTCACCCGAAGATGCGCTTCACGCGGCCGAGAAAGCCCGTATCTTCGGCGGCCACCTGCTCGAGCTCGCCGAAGTCCAGCCAGACGCCCTGGCAGCGCGAGCACTTGTCCAGCTCGATACCGCGATACGGGACTGCCACCAGCGGCGCGCCGCACTTCGGACAGCGCTCGCGCGCCACCGCCAGCACGCGTAGCCGTTCCTCCTCGCCCGCCCGGCTCTCCTGCTCGGCGAGCGCTTGCCGGCGACGCTCGAACTCGAGCCGCGCGAAGTACTCCTCCTCCTGCTCCGACGGTTTGATCGGCATCGTTCCCTCCTCCTGCCGCGTGGGGACAAAAAAACCTCTCGCGGACGAACGCCGCGAGAGGTCTTGATCCGTGGGGCCCTTCGACCCTCGCTGGCGAGCCGGGCCGCCGCCCGGGCAACCGTCCTGACGCCTTCGCCAGACCCTGGGGCAATCTACTCCCCTCTCTCGATGTTGAATTGTACCAGTCCTTCGCGAGGGCGATCGCCGGGGAGTCGCGGCGGTTTCCAGACCGGAGCCCGATACGCCCGCCCAGACGGCATGGACGCCGAGACCGTGCGCGAACACACGCTCCGTCGGGGTCCGGGGCGGGCGCTGCATCACGTCCGGCTCCTCGGGTTCGACCGCACCCCGCTCTTGACAGCGCGAAGGCCATGCGCGATTATTCAAACAATTGCTTGAATAGATCATGGGGACAGCTGGAACGGCCAGACGACTCAAGGACCGCCTGTACGAGCAGTTCGCCCGCATCGGAAAGGCGGTGGCGAGCCCCCGGCGGCTCGAGCTGCTCGAGATCCTCGCTCAGGGAGAACGCACGGTCGAGGCGCTCGCCAGCGAGACCGCCCTGTCGGTCGCGAACGCCTCGCATCACCTCCAGGCCCTCCGGGAAGCGCGCCTGGTCGAGGCGCGCAAGGACGGCCTCTACGTCTACTACCGGCTGGCCGATCCCGACGTCTTCGAGTTGAGCCGGATGATCCGTGTGCTCGCGGAGCGCCGGCTCGCGGAGGTCGATCGGATTGTCCGGACGTACCTTGCGGATCGGGACCAGCTCGAACCGATCGGCCGCCAGGAGCTGCTGGAGCGCGCCCAGGCTGGAACCGTGCTCGTCCTCGACGTGCGCCCATTCGACGAGTATCGCGCCGGTCACGTCCCTGGCGCTCTCTCAGTACCGGTCGACCAGCTCGAGCGTCGGCTACGGGAGTTGCCGCCCGACAAGGAGATCGTGGCCTATTGCCGCGGGCCGTACTGCGTGCTGGCGTTCAGGGCGGTCGAGATCCTGCGGGCACGGGGACGCGCCGCCAGGCGACTGGTCGAGGGCTTCCCCGAGTGGCGCGCCGCGGGACTCCCCGTGGAGACCTGATGCAGGAAAGGAAGGCAGATGAAAACACTCGTGGTGCTCAATGAGGCTCCCTATGGCAGCGAACGCGCCTACAACGGCCTCCGCCTGGCCACCTCCCTCGCGAAGCAGGAGGGCGTCGATCTCAACCTCTTCCTGATCGGCGATGCCGTGGCGTGCGCCAAGAGCGGGCAGAAGGCGCCGTCTGGGTATTACAACATTCAGACGATGCTCGGAGCGCTGGCCAAGCGCGGCGGGCGCATCGGGGTGTGCGGGAGCTGCATCGATGCCCGCGGCATCGGCGAGTCGGACCTGGTCGAAGGGGCGCACCGCAGCACGATGGACGAGCTGACCGCCTGGACGATCGAGGCCGACCGGGTCATCACGTTCTGAAGGGAGAGGGCACAGCATGGCCGAGACAGTCCTGATTCTTGGAGGCGGCGTCGGAGGGCTCGTCGCGGCGAACGAGCTGCGGAAGGATCTCGCGAAGTCACATCGCGTGGTCCTCGTGGACCGCCAGGCCTCGTTCGTCTTCGCGCCCTCGCTCCTGTGGCTCATGACCGGTGGCCGCACGGCCGAGAAGATCTCGCGACCCCTCGCGCGGCTCGAGAAGAAGGGGATCGAGGTCGTCCACGGCGAGATCGAGCGGATCGACGCGGAGCGACGCGAGGTCATGGTCGGCGGGCGTACGCTCTCGGGCGACCTCCTCGTCATCGCCCTCGGCGCGGACCTGGCGCCCGAGGCCATTGCCGGCCTGCCGGAGGCCGGTCACAACTTCTACACGCTCGCCGGCGCCGAGGCGTTGCGTGACGCGTTCGCGGCCTTCACGGGCGGCAGGCTCGTCGTGCTCACGGCAACACCGGCCTACAAGTGCCCGGCCGCGCCCTACGAGGCCGCGATGCTGCTCGAGTACCATTGCCGCAGGCGGTCGCTCCGCGAGCGGTCGCGGATCGATCTGTACACCGCCGAGCCGGGGCCAATGGGCGTTGCCGGGCCCGAGGTATCGGCGGCGGTGCGGCAGATGGTCGAGGCCAAGGGAATCACCTACCACCCCGAGCATCAGGTCACCCGGGTCGATCCCGTCGCGCGCCGCCTGTTCTTCTCCAACGGCGCCGAGGCCGAGTACGATCTCCTCGCCTACGTGCCGCCCCACCGGGCCCCGAGAGTCGTCAGCGCCGCCGGCGTCACGGCAGAGAGCGGCTGGGTGCCGGTCGATCGCGGCACGCTCGAGACGAAGTTCGAGCGGGTCTACGCGCTCGGCGACGTCGTCGGGATCCCGCTCACGCTCGGCAAGCCGCTCCCCAAGGCCGGCGTGTTCGCGCACGCCGAGGCGCTGGTGGTCGCCAGGAACATCGCCCGCGCCATCACCGGCAAGGGGGAGCCGGCCGTCTTCGACGGCGAGGGCGAGTGCTTCATCGAGACCGGAGACGGAAAGGCCGGCTTCGGCAAGGGCAACTTCTACGGGGAGCCGCTGCCACAGGTCAAGGTTCACCCACCCGGCCGCCACTGGCACGCCGGAAAGATCCTCTTCGAGAAGGACTGGCTCCGACGGTGGTTCTGAACGCGTCCAGCGACCGGACCGGACGCTTTCATCATGCCGTCACCCCGCCGAGGGAGCCGGAGCGCTTCGAGCCCGCGTGCTACCGGCGCTGGTTCGAGACGCCGCTTGGCGCGCAGGTCGACGCCGACGAAAGGGCCGTGGTGTTCGCGCTCGCGGATCTCGAGCGCGGCGAGCACGTGCTGGACCTCGGATGCGGCGACGGGAACTACACGGAGTCGATCGCCGACAGGACCGGCGCGGCCGTCGGGGTGGACCGCTCGCCAGCCATGCTCCGCGCCGCCCGCGCGCGCCTCGGCAGCCGGGTCGACCTCGCCTGGATCCGGGCTGACGGCGCCGCGCTCCCGTTCCACGGTGCAAGCTTCGACGCGGTGATCTCGGTGACGGTCCTCTGCTTCGCGGAAGACCCGAGCGCCCTGCTCGCCGAGGCCCACCGGGTCCTGCGACGGGGAGGCCGCATCGTCGTCGGCGAGCTGGGGCGCCGTTCCCTGTGGGCGGTCGCCCGCCGGGTGAAGGGCCTCTTCGCCGAAACCGTCTACCGGCAGGCGCACTTCTTCAGCCGGTCAGAGATTGCCGCACTGCTGACCGGCGCCGGATTCCGCGACGTCCATCTGCGCTCGGCCGTCTTCTATCCGCCGATCGATTCCCTGGCTCTCACACGCGGCGGCCGGCTGGTCGAGCGCGCGAGCCGCCGTGTCGTCCCCTGGGCCGGCGCCTTTCTCGTGGCGGTCGCGACGCGGCCCTGATCGACCACCGATTCGATTCAGACTCGGGCCTCGGCTCAGTAGGAATCGGTCGTGTCGGTTCCGGTCGCGCCGGTCGCCCTCGACCGTCGACCCACGCCAGCGCGAGCATGAGGTAGGCGGTACCCCCGACGAGCGCCCCGAGGATATCGGTGAGCCAGTGGGCGTTGAGATAGAGCCGGCTGTACGCCACGCCGATCACCACGAGCGTGCAGGCGCCGGCTCCGGCCCACCGCCACAGCCTGCCCTCCACGAGGAGCCAGCAGAGGTAGATCAGGGCTCCGTAGAAGACCACGGGGGCGAGGACGTGCCCGCGCGGGAACCCGTAGCCGGTGAGCGGGGGCCGTGGCCGCGCGACGATCCACTTGGCCAGGCCTTCCACGAGGGTCGAACCCAGCGTGACGGCGGGGACGAAAATGGCCAGCCGGCGGTGGCGCCGC
>CAZWXA010000136.1:0-9146 GCA_964637755.1 uncultured bacterium
TTCGCCTGCCGGAGTTACAGGTCGTTGCCGGAGTAGGACTGGTTGAAGGACTTGTTGCAGAGCGGGAAATCCGGAACGATGTTCTTCAACAGCGCGAAGGAGAGAGGGCGCCAGTTGAGGAACGACGGGTCGAGGACCTTCACCCTCGAGAGGGTCCCGTCACCGCCGGCCATGAGCCAGTGGGTGATCGAGCCGCGCCAGCCCTCCACGATGCCGAACGCGGGCTCCCACGGCGGCAGCGGCCCGAGCGGGACGGCGAGCGGGCCGCCCGGCATCCGCTCGACCGCCTGACGGATGAGCCGGGCCGACTCGCGGGCTTCTTCCACCCGCACGAGGGCCCGGGCCTTGACGTCGCCCGAGTCGAGGACGATGACCCGGAAGGCCAGCTCGCCATAGGCCGCGAAGGGGTGGTCACGGCGGGCGTCCACGTCGATCCCGGAGGCGCGGGCGACGAGGCCGAGGGCCCCGTGGTCGCGCGCGGTGCGGGCGGTCAGGTAGCCGGTCCCCTCCAGGCGGTCCATGAGGAGGGTGTTGGCGAGGCTGATCTTCACGATCTCGTCGAAGTCCGCGAGCGCCAGGTCGACCTCGGTCGGGAGGTCGAGCCCCGCGCCCAGGTCGACCGCCACGCCGCCCGGGATCACGCCTCCGCGCAGCAGGCGGTGGCCCGTGAGGCGCTTGTTCAGGCGCAGGAGCCGCTCGCGGATCCTGAAGCAGTGGGAGTGGGCCACGGCGAAACCGGTGTCGTTGGCGATCATCCCGAAGTCGGCCACGTGGTTGTAGAGGCGCTCGAGCTCGAGGAGGATCACCCGGAGGTACCGGGCCCGCGGGGGCGGGGCGGCTGCGCAGAGAGACTCGAGCGCCTGGCAGTACGCGAGGGCGTGGCCGACGCTCGTGTCCCCCGAGATCCGCTCGGCCAGCTCGACGCCACCCGCGGGCGTCCGGCCCTCGAAGAGCTTCTCCGTCCCCTTGTGGGTGAAGTAGAAGCGCGACTTCATGTCGATGATGGTCTCGCCCACGACGCTGAAGCGGAAGTGGCCGGGCTCGATCACGCCCGCGTGGACCGGGCCGACCGGGATCTCGTAGACGCCCTCACCCCCGACCTGCTGGAAGGGGAACGGGCGGCCGTCGTCGCTGAACTCCCGCGGGCCCGCGTCCTTCCGCAGCGGGAAGTAGTCCTCCGGCCAGAAGCCGTGGCGCACGAGCGGGCGCGGGTCGGGGTGCCCGACGGGGACGATGCCGAAGAGGTCGCGGATCTCGCGCTCGAAGCGCGAGGCGGGGTAGTGGAAGGTCGCGAGCGACGAGATCGTCGGGTCGCCGGCCGGCACCGACTTCGCGGCGTGGAGGAACCAGTTCTCGCGGGCCTGGGCGAAGAGATACGACACCTCGAACGCACCGCGCTCCGCTCGCCGGTCGCTGGCCACCATCAGCCACAGCTCGGCGCCGAACGCCGACCGCAGGAGTGCGGCCAGCGGGAGCGCGGTGCCGCCCTCGATCGCACAGTGCAGCTCGTTGCCGCGCCGGACGCCGAGGCCCGAGATGCGACGTCCAAGCTCGGCCGCCAGCGCCTCCGGGAGCCGGGAGAACCCGCTCATCGCGCGACGATCTCGACGACGCGGTCGAGGAGGACCTGCAGCGGCGCCGGGACCGTCAGGCCGAGGACGACGAGGAGCCCCACGCAGAGCGCGAGCGGGGCGAGGCGCCAGCGCTCGTCCTCGCCGGGCCGGACGCCGTCGGCGGGTCTGCCGTAGAGCATCCGGTTCAGGTGGACGACGAGGGCGATGAACGCGACGGCCATCAGGCCGAGGACGGCGCCCATGAGCCACGGACGCCCGGCCGCGAAGCCGGCGCGCACGAGCATCCACTCGGACAGGAAGATGCCGAACGGCGGCAGGCCGATGATCGCGAGCGTCCCCGCGGCGAACAGCCCACCCGTGAGGGGCATCGTCCCGAGCAGGCCGGACACCCGGGCCAGCTCGGCCGACCCGTACCGCTCCAGGATCCGGCCCGCGAGGAGGAACATCGCCGACTTGGCGATGGCGTGGTTCAGGAGCTGGAGCATGGCGGCGAACGTGCCGAGGGGCCCGAGCGCGAGCCCGAGACAGATCAGGCCCGTGTGCTCGATGCTCGAGTAGGCGAGCATCCGCTTGTAGTTCCGCTGGAGCACGAGGCTGAGCGCCGCGATCGCCAGCGACAGGAGGCCGAGGGCGATGAGGAGCCGGTCGGTCGGAGCCGGGCCGAGGGCCGCGTTCGCCACCGCCTTCCAGCGCGCGATCGCGTAGAGGGCCACGGCCAGGAGGACGCCCGACATCATCGCCGAGACCGGCGCCGGCGCCTCGGAGTGGGCATCGGGGAGCCAGGTGTGCATGGGGGCCAGGCCCGCCTTGGTGCCGTAGCCGATGAGGACGAAGACGAACGCGAGCTCCACCACCTTCGGGTGGAGCGACGGCGCCGCCGCCACCAGCACCGTCCAGGAGAGCGCGTCCTCGGCGCGTCCCGCCAGGCTGACGAAGTCGAAGTAGCCGAGCACCGTGCCGGCGAACGCGAGCGTGATCCCCACCGAGCCGATCAGGAGGTACTTCCAGGACGCCTCGACCGAGGCCTTGCTGACCCTGAGCGGGACGAGCACGGCCGAGGTGATCGTCGTGGCCTCGATCGAGACCCACATGAACCCGACGTTGTTGGTGGTGACGGCGAAGAGCATGGTGAACGCGAAGAGGCTGGTGAAGACCTGGAACCGGCGGGTCTGGCCGGGGTCATAGCGCTCCTCGCGCGCGAGCCCGGGGCCGAGCCAGACGGCGAGCGCCCACACGAAGCTCACGCAGAGGGTCAGGAGGGTCGAGAGCGCGTCCGCGCGCAGGAACTCGTCCGGCGCCCCCGTCGCCGCCTCGCCCATCAGGATCGCGCCCCAGAGGCGAAGCGCCGCGCCGAGCGAGACGAGCGACAGGACTCCGGTGACCCAGCCGACGGCCCTCCGGTACGGCGTGACGAGCAGGGCCTGCAGGGCCGCGAGGAGAGGCGGGGCGAGCAGCGCCAGGAAGAGCATCAGTGCCGGAGCCGGTTCAGATGCTCGACGTCGATGCTGTCGAAGGTCTCGTGGATCTGGTAGACGAAGATCTGCATCACGAGGAATCCCATCAGCAGGTCGAGGAACACGCCGAGCTCCACGATGAGCGGGATGCCGTAGGTCCCCAGCACGGCCAGGAGCGCGACCCCGTTCTCGAGCATGAGGAAGCCGATGACCTGGGTCAGCGCCTTCTTCCGGCTCACGATGACGAACAGGCTCACGAACACGAGCCCCATCGCGAGCGGCATGCCGGCGCGCGTGGGGAGCCGGCTCAGGAGGACGAGGGGGCGCATCAGGACGTAGGCGAAGAGGACGAGCAGGCCCGAGATCAGGAGCGACGTCGCCGTGTTCACATAGGGGTGAAGCTCGCGCTCGGCGCCGAAGCGTGACTCCATCCGCCTGAGCAGGAGGGGGATCGCGAGGCCCTTGACCAGGAAGAAGAGCGCGCCGACGACGTAGAGGGCGCCGTCGTGGCCGTAATACCCGACGAGCAGGGCGACCCCCGCGAGCGCCACGGACTGGGCCGCGAAGGCGGTGATGTAGGCGTGGACGCGCCGGCGCCAGGGCACGATCAGGCCGAAGATCAGGATCAGGCTTGCGCCGAGGACGCTGAGCTGGGAGAAGGTGGTCTCCACGCGCCTACCGGAGGAGGAAGGACGAGGTCACCGCGAGCAAAGCCAGGAGGAACGAGACGCTCAGCAGCTCCGGCACGCGGAAGAGCCGGAGCTTCGCGACGCGCGTCTCCAGCACCGCCACCGCCCCGGCGAGGACGAGGAGCTTCAGCAGCAGGCTCGCCCCCGCGACGGCCAGGGCCGCGGGCGTCAACGCGAGCGCCACGCCCCAGGGGACGAACAGGTTCGCGAGCAGGGAGAAGAGGAGGAGCAGTTTCAGCGCGGCCGCCCACTCGATCAGCGCGAGGTAGCGGCCGGAGTACTCGAGGACCATCGCCTCGTGGATCATCGTCAGCTCGAGGTGGGTCGCGGGGTTGTCGATGGGGAGGCGGCCCGTCTCCGCGAGCATCACGATGAAGAGGGCGGCGAAGGCGAGGAGGTGGCCGGGGAGGAGCGCCGCGGCGGGCTCCGTGAGCGTGTGCGCCGCGATCCGGCCGAGGTTGGTCGAGCCCGCGCCGAGGGCGAGGGCGAAGATCGCGAGCGCCAGCGCGGGCTCGGCGAGCGCGGCCACCGTCATCGCGCGACTCGCGCCCATCCCGCCGAAGGCCGAGCCCGGGTCGAGCCCCGCGAGGGCCAGGAAGAAGGTCCCGAGCAGGAGCAGGTAGACGACGACCAGCAGGTCTCCGACGGCGTCGAAGGCGAGCGGCACCGCCAGGAGCGGCACGAGGAACGCGACGGCGACCGTGGTCGCGAAGACGACGTACGGGGCCGCCCGGAAGAGCCAGGAGGCGTTGTGCGAGACGACGACCTCCTTGGCGAAGAGTTTTCGGAGATCGAGATAGGGCTGCCAGAACGGCGCGCCCCGCCGGTTCTGGAGTCGTGCCTTGGTCCACCGGATGACACCGACCAGGCCCGGCGCGAGGAGCAGCGCCAGCACTGCCTGCCCGACCTCGAGGAGGACCTCGGCCGCGAGGAGGCCCGGGGTCATCGCTCGCTCGCCAGGAGCAGGCTCAGCAGGACGACGAGTGCCATCACCAGGTAGGTCAGGTACGCGTGGACCGATCCGGACTGGATCGCGAGCACGCGCGCGGCGAGGGCTCGCACCGCCTGGATCGCGGGCCGGTAGAGGTACCGGTCGAACCACGGGAGGATCTCGCTCCGGTACTCGATCGACTGCACGAAGTACCTCGACTCCGGATGGAAGTCGATCGACAGGTCCTCGGCCGGCCGGTACAGCTCGGCGAAGACGCGGCGCAGCGGCTCGGCGAACGCGGTCGCCGTGTACTGCATGCGCGGCGTCTGGCCGATCCGGCCGCACCCCCAGGTGTCCCCGACCCGCAGGCGTCGCTCGGCCCCGAAGAGGCGGAGGCCCAGGGGGATCAGGGCGACGAGGAGCACGAGGCCGAGCGCCACCGCGGTCGGGGACATCGCGCCGAGCGTGCCCGGGACCCCGAGCGACCACCCCGGCGCCAGCGCCCTGCTCGACGCGGAGAGCCCGCCCAGGCCGGCAATCGCCCGGCCGAGGAGGGGAATGACCACGAACGGGGCGACGCCGAGCGCGATACAGGCGAGCACCAGCGCCCCCATGCCGACCTGCATCGGGACGGGGACCTCGCGAGCCTCCTCGGCCGCGGGCGAGCGCGGAATCGCCAGGAAGGTGATGCCGAACGCCTTGACGAAGCAGGCGGCCGCGAGCCCGCTGGCCAGCGCCAGGAGCCCGACCGCGAGGGGCATCAGGATCGCGACCGCGGGCTCCGGGATGGCGAAGCCCGCGAGCAGCGCCTGGAAGATCAGCCACTCGGAGACGAATCCGTTGAGCGGGGGCAGGGCCGAGATGGCGACGGCGCCGACGAGAAACGCCGCGGCCGTCCGCGGCATGCCCTTGATGAGGCCGCCCATCTCCTCCATGTTGCGGGTGCCCGTCGCGTGGAGCACGGAGCCCGCGCCGAGGAAGAGCAGCCCCTTGAAGCAGGCGTGATTGATGCTGTGGTAGAGACCACCGACGAGGGCCAGGACGGCGAGGGTCCCGAGCCCGTAGCTCTGAAAGAGCAGGCCCGCGCCGATGCCGATGAAGATGATGCCGACGTTCTCGACCGAGTGGTAGGCGAGGAGGCGCTTGAGGTCGTGCTCCATCAGGGCGTAGAGGACGCCGAGCACGGCGGAGACGGCGCCCAGGGCGAGCACGAGCCCGCCCCACCACGCGGGTCCGCCGCCGAGCAGGTCGAGCCCGACGCGCAGGAGCCCGTACACGCCGAGCTTGATCATGGCCCCGGACATGAGTGCCGAGACGTGGCTCGGCGCCGCCGGGTGCGCACGCGGGAGCCAGACGTGCAGCGGGATGATCCCGGCCTTGCCGCCGAAGCCCAGGAGTGCCAGCAAGAAGACCGCGCTCCGCGTTCGGGAGTCGAGGGTGGCCGCGGCGCTCCTCAGATCGGCGAAGCTCGCCGCGGACGCGCCGCCCGCCAGCATGAAGGCCGCCAGCAGGAGCACGACGCCCCCGTGGGTCATGGCCAGGTACCAGGTACCGGCCCGGACGGTCTCGGCCTCGCCCGACTCCGTCATGACGAGGAGGTAGGAGCTGAGCGACATGCCCTCCCAGAAGAGGAGGAACGTCAACACGGTGTCCGCGAGCGGGACGAGGCTCATCGTCAGGAGGAAGGCGTTCAGCATGACGCCCTGCGTCGCGAGCGAGGACCCGTCCGCGGAGGCCCGCGAGTACCCCGCGCCGTAGAGAGCCGCGGGAATTCCCACCGCGCTCGTCAGGAGCAGGAAGAACGCGCCGAGCGGGTCGAGCCTGAGGGCGAGCCCGCCGCCGACCGAGAGGAGTTCCGGTATCTCGAGTGCGAACGGTGCGCCAGCGGCCAGCGTGCCGAGCGCCAGCGCGAGCCCCGCACCGCCGCCGATCAGAGCGCCGAGCGCCGTGAGCCGGCGTACCCCGTCCTCGGACCTGGCGCCGAGCGCGCCGAGCGCACCGCCGCCGTATCCACCCACCATGATCAGGAAGAGAAGCAGCATGCCGGGCATCACACTCGATGTCGCGGTCGATCCCCGCGACCGACAGCCTCTTCCGTCCGCGAGCGCCAGCTCGCGGGGCTGGTTGCCCCTCGAGCGATGGACCGTCGGCGCGCGGTGAGCGGGCGTGAAGAGACCGGCGACCGATGGGGGGTGTCGGGGAGGAGCGGCGCTCGCTCCCCCCGACGTTGATCGACACGCGCTTCCGCCGGCCTCACGGCGTCACCGGGGGAGCCGGTCGAGGGCGGCGAGGATGCCACGCAGGATGTCGGCCGGCTCCGGCGGGCACCCGGCGACGAACACGTCCACGGGGACGATCTGGTCGACGCTGCCGGCGACGGCGTAGCTCCCCTTGAACACGCCACACGTCCGCGCGCAGTCGCCCACGGCCACGACGAGCTTCGGCGCCGGAGTGGCCTCGTACGTCTTCCGGAGCGGGACCTCCATGTTGCGCGTGACGGGACCCGTGACGAGCAGGAGATCGGCGTGGCGGGGCGAGGCGACGAAGTGGATGCCGAAGCGCTCGCTGTCGTACACGGGGCCGGCGAGGCCGGCGATCTCGAGCTCGCAGCCGTTGCAGGAGCCCGCGTCCACCTCCCGGACCGCAAGGGAACGCCCGAGGAGCCGGCGGGTCCGGACCTCGACCTGCCGGACGAGCTGCACCGTCTCGTCCCCGCCCGGGGCGAGGGGCTCGGTGGCGAGGCCGATCCGGAGGATCTTGCCGAAGAGCAGCATCTAGCGCCGCCGCCCCTCGCGAGACGGCTGGCGCCGTGCGATCGCCGCCTCGGCCTGCAGCTCGCGGAGCATCGTCCGGGTGCCGATCAGGTGGTTGTCGAAGATCCGGCGCGCGACGTCGAGGAGGTCGCGGAGCAACGGGTCGCGCACGCCGTAGCGCACCACCGTGCCCTCCTTGCGGGCCTCGAGGATGTTCCTGGCGCGGAGCACCGCGAGCTGCCGCGAGACGGTGGGCTGATCGAGGCCCAGCACGCCCTGGAGCTCCTGCACGCTCCGCTCCCCGGGGATCAGCAGCTCGAGGATCCGGATGCGGAGGGGGTGCGCGAGCGCCTTGAAGAACTCGGCCTTGAACGCCTGGATCCCCCCGGCCGGCGCCGCGCTGTTCATCGCCTTTCATCAATAATTGAATATTGCATTTCGGTCAATTTCTGTTTTAATCGGACCAACGCCGGCAGCGGTAGACTCGGGAGCGTGAGAACGAGGCCGAGGCCCGAGGTCGCGGGCGGTGTCACGAGCCATCCGGGGCCGAGGCGCGCCCAGCCCACCGTCGTCCTGGCCGCCGCCGGCCTCCTCGCGGCCGGCTGCGTGTGGGTCGCGCCGCGCCACGGGCTCCGGCAGGCCCTGCTCCTCCTCGTCGGGGCCGGGTGCGGGCTCGTCCTCTATCAGGCCGCGTTCGGCTTCACCGCCGCCTTTCGGGCCTTCACCACGCTCGGTGATGGACGCGGGATCCGCGCCCAGATGCTGATGCTCGCGGTCGCGACCCTCCTATTCGCTCCGCTCCTCTCCGCGGGCGAGGTGCTGGGCACCGGGGTCGGCGGGGCGGTCGCTCCCCTCGGCGTCTCGGTGCTGGTCGGGGCGTTCCTGTTCGCCGTCGGCATGCAGCTCGGCGGCGGCTGCGGCTCGGGCACCCTCTTCCACCTCGGCGCGGGGGCGACGCCGATGGCAGTCACCCTCCTGGCCTTCATCGCGGGATCGGTGGTCGGGACCTTCCACATGGACTTCTGGTCCAGGACGCCGTCTCTCGGCGAGCTGACGCTGGCGGGACTCGTCGGCTGGCCCCTCGCGGTGGTCCTCCAGCTCGCGACCCTGGCCCTGATCGCGGCCGTCACCTGGATGATCGAGCGCCGGCGCCTGGGAGCGCGGCAGGGGATGAGCGCTCCGACGCGGGGCTGGCAGCGCCTCCTCCACGGCCCGTGGCCGCTCGTGGCCGGAGCGATCGCGCTGGCCTTCCTGAACGCGCTGACGCTGGTGCTGGCCGGCCGTCCCTGGGGGATCACGTGGGCGTTCGCGCTCTGGGGGGCCAAGGCGCTCCAGCTCGCCGGCTACGACCTCTCCGAGGTTCCGTTCTGGGCCGGCGACTTCCAGCAGGAGGCCCTCGCCGCGCCCGTCCTCGCTGACGTGACCTCCGTGATGGACATCGGCATCGTGCTCGGCGCCTGCCTGGGCGCTGGCCTCGCTGGCCGCTTCGCGCCGGCGCGGCGCATCCCCGCCCGCGTGGCGGCAGCCGCGCTCGTCGGGGGACTCCTGCTGGGCTACGGGTCGCGGATCGCGTTCGGCTGCAACATCGGCGCCTACGTCGGCGGCATCGCCTCGACGAGCCTGCACGGCTGGCTCTGGGGGGCCGCGGCGCTCCTCGGGACACCCGCGGGTGTCGCGCTGCGTCGCGCATTCGGCGTGGGCGCCGAGCGGACGAGCGGGAGTGGGACCGGAGGCTCCCGCGCCAC
>CAZWXA010000137.1:0-9132 GCA_964637755.1 uncultured bacterium
ACATGGAGTGGATCAGCAGAGGACAGGGTGTCAGGCGCAAGCCCGGCGTGCTCCGGTGCGCGGGACGGGCCGAGATCGCAATATCGGGGCACATTTACCGTCTGGAGGACTTCGCTCCGACGGCATATCTCCCGGAATCCTGGGCCGGGGCATGGGTCGACGCGCTCTCCACGGGCACCGTCCGGCGACTGACGACGATCGAGAACGAGTTGCCGTTCCTCTCCTACGTCGAGGAATCCGGCGGCCCCCAGGGCTTGGGCGTTCGTGGGGAGGTGGTTGTCTACACGGCGGGCTTTCCAGGCTCTGTCCTGATCGACAGCCTCGTCGCTCTTGCCAGCCGAAACCCTGCCATCCGCTTCCAGCATTCGGGGGAGCCGACCGTCGGCGGCCTCCGCATCTGGTGGTTTCTCCGGTCCCGGCTGGACCGCCCCGTGTATCTGTTCCCGACGCGTGCGCAGTGGCTCGCGGAGGCCGCGAACCGCGGCGAGGGCAGCCTCGGCGACCTCGAGCGCTCGGCGATCCAGCGCCTCCGCGATCAGTTCCTCGACTCGGCGTGTGCCACGGACGCCGACGTCATGGACGCCGTCGGGCTCGCGGACGCGCTCCTGGGACACGGGGTGAACGTTGTGCACGAGCGATCCTGATCGCTCGCCAGCCGGGCCGCTGACATTCCCCGTCGCATGCTCGATGTCAGGCTGACAGTCGTCCTTCCCACGCGGCGCGCCGGAAGGACCCAGTGCCCCTGCCCCTGGGCCGCGCCTCGCGCGAGTGTTTTCGATTGGGGCTAGAATGGGGTCAGGCGGGCTGGCGTTCGACCAGGATCGACACTCCGCTGTGACGGGCCATGATCAAGGGCACGACGCTCGTACGGATCTTCATCTGGTTCGTCACCGCGTTCTTCGTCGCGATGATGTTCTACCCGCTCGCCGTACGCATGGTCAGCCTCCTGATGTCTCCCGGCGAACCCGATCTCCCGTACTGATCGCCGGCGGCCGCTCTCGGTTCCAGGAGACATCTCGGCTGGCACGATGCGTGCGCGGGATCGGGCAAGGAACGGCACGTCGCGGGCCGCCAGTCGTGCTATATAGAAACTTCCTGGAGCGGGCGGCCGGCCTCTGGCCGGTGCGTCATCGCGGCGAGGGCGGTTGGGCCACGGTCGGCGGGGGGCGTCGATGGGAAAGCAGGGAATGCGAGAACTGGTCGGACGGGCGATGATCGACCCGGGCTTCCTCGAATCGATCGTCCGCTCGCCCGAGGCAGCGCTGGCAGAGTACGAGCTGCTCGACGATGAACGCGCGGCCGTGATGCAGGCAGTCAAGCGCCTGGCTTCGACCCCGACGAAGCGGCGTGCCGAGGTGTTTCAGTCCGCCATGGTCCGCCGCCTGGCCACCTGATACCGGAGTCCTCGTGACCAGTTCGAGCGTCACGTCCTTTCTTCGCACGGTCAGCCTCTTCAAAGAACTCGCCGAGCCCCACCTGCTCTCGCTCGCGCCCCGCTTCCGGGAGCGGAAGCTGAAGAAGGGCGAGGTCCTCTTCCGCGACGGCGAACCGGGGCAGGAGATGTTCCTCATCCGCTCCGGCAGCATCATCATCTCCAAGCCCGTGACGGGACGGGTCGAGCAGGTCCTCAAGCGCATGGCGCCCGGCGATTTCTTCGGCGAGATGAGTCTGTTCGATCACGCGCCGCGCTCGGCCACCGTCCAGGCCGACGCGGAGGCCGTGCTGCTCTGCCTGGACCGTGAGAGCCTCCAGCAGTTCGTCGAGATCAGCCCCCGCGCCGCCGCCGCGTTCTTTCATGCCCTCGTTCGGGTTTTCAGCCAGCGGCTCCGGGAGTCCGGTGAGCTGGTGGCCGAGGTGACCCGCTGGGGGCTCGAGGCGACCGGCATGGACGTCGAGAGCCGGTGAGCGATCCGGGCGTGGCGCGGCGCTCGCGGCTCGAGCTCCTGGTCCGGAGCGAGACCGACGACGGGTTCGAGGTGCGGGAGGTCCCGAGCGCGCTCGCCTACCTGCAGCTTCGCCCCCTTCGTCCCGACGAGGGATCGTACGAGATCAACCAGTTGCCCTCGAAGGTCGACCGCCAGGCGACCTTCGCGCTGAGGAACAAGGCGACCGACCGGTACATTCTCCTGTCGGAGCCCGAGCGCTTCCTGTGGGACCAGATGGACGGGACCACCTCGCTCCAGGAGATGGCGACGGCCTACGTGCTCCGCTTCGGCACCTTCGACTTCGACGTCATTCCTGGCCTCATCGCCAAGCTCCGGCGAGCCGGCCTGCTGACGTTCCGTCCCTCGTCGGGCCTCCGGGAGGTCCTCGCCCGCAACCGCCGCAATCCGCTGGTACGCGGGATCGAGGCGATCTTCACGGGGCTCGAGCGCGTCACCGTCTGCAGCCGCAAGGTGCAGCCGCTGTTCGAGGCGCTCTATCGCGGGGGAGGCTTTATCCTGTTCACGCCCGCGGCGCTCGCCGGCTGCGTGCTCCTCGCGATCGCGGGGTTCACCGCCAGTGTTCAGCTCTGGCGCGACGCCGCCAACGTGGCCGCCCCGCTCGGGCACCACGCGGTCCTGGCGATCGTCTGCGTGAAGCTCCTGTTCCTCCTCACGCTGGCCGCGCACCAGGTGGTCCATGGCCTGGCCCTCGTCCATTACGGGCGGCGCGTGCGCGAGTTCGGCTTCACGATCCTGCACGGATTCGTACCGACCTTCTACGTCGACGTGACGGACATCTTCATGGCCAGCCGCCGGGCCCGGGTGGTCACCGCCGTGTCGGGGACGCTCACCCATCTCGTGTTCGGCAGCGTCTGGTTCTTCGTGGCGGCCCACCTGCCCAACGGGCTCCCCCGGGCCTTCGCCGCCGCCTCGGGGCTGATCCAGATGCAGGCGTTCGTGCTCAGCCTGTATCCGTTCTGCTTCATCGAGATGGACGGGTACCACGTGCTCGTGGACGTGCTTGGCCTGCCGACGCTCAAGCACGACGCCGTGCGGTTCGTGCGGAACCACCTCTGGCGCCGCCTGGGCGAGCGGAGGGGATTCAACCGACAGGAGGGGGTGTGGCTCGGCTACGTCGCTCTGTCGTCGATGTCCATCGCGGCGTTCATCGCCTTCAATGTCAGGATGATCGTTCACATCATCGTGGACTGAAGTCGTCCGGACCTCCCCCGGTCTCGCCTCGGCCGAGCCCGAGCTCGAACGGCGGCGGCCCTGCATCCGGGCCGTCTTCTGCGGCCTGCCGGTCCTCGCCATCCTGCTCGTCCGGGACGCTCGGGTCGGGCAGCAGCTCCGCGAGCTGGTCGGCCAGGGCAGCCGCGCCGGCGGCGATCGCCGCGGCCCCCCTGTCCGCGCGGACCTCGTCCTCGAGCGCGGCCGGCTTCAGGGCATCGGGCTCCGCAGCCAGCGCCGACTGGGCGTGCGCTCGGACACTGTCGCCGAGCAGGCGCGCCATCTCGGTGAGCACCTCGAGGGCGCGCCCGACTCGCTCGGCCCGGGACCGCGCCGACCGTACGCGCGCGGCCCCGGCGGCAGCGAGCCGCCACGACAGTCGCGCGCCCGTCGCCGTCATCTCGAGCAGGTCCCCCGAGACGGGGCCCCACTCGATCCCGAATGCCGCGAGGATCTGGCGGATCTGGCCGCGTAGCGCGGGTGCGCTCATCGCGCAGACCAGCGCCTCGATGCCCGCGGCCACCGGCGCGCTCACCGGGGCGGGCGGGCGGCGATCTGTCGCGGGGTCCGGCATCGCGACGACCGTTCCGTGAGCGTCCAGGACCAGATGGTCCTCGAGCGGAGCGCCGAGCACCCAGAGCGAGCACCGAACTCCCCCCGCGGCGTCGCGGACACGGCGCGGCGCATGGCGCCGCACGGACTGCCACTCGCCGCGGTAATACGCGCGGCCCCGGAACACGACCTTCTCCACCGACTCGCGCATCTGGATGCAGAGCCGCTCGGGAGTGAAGCGGAGCTCGTGGGGCGCCGGTGTCCAGTCGAGTCGTCCCTCGTAGAACCGGCGCAGCGGGTCGGCGGCGCTCTCGATGAAGCGGAACGATTCGAGCAGCGCCGTGAACAGGCTCTCGGTGGGATACGGGCCCTCGTACCGCAGGCGGTTCACTCCCTGGTCGGTCGCCAGCGCGGCGATGAGGTTCAGCACCGCCGTGCCCCCGCCAGGGGGGAGCCGGGCGGGCTCCGCGAGCGGCGGGATGTGGCCGATCGCGTCCCAGTCGAGACGCTTGAACACGGTGAGCGGCTCGCGAGACTGCCAGCTCGGCCCGCCGGGCAGGCGCCAGAGCCGGTCCGAACCGCCCCAGGTCCCGTGCCATCCGGCCTCCGCCTCGATGCCGATCCAGTCCTCGTGAGCGGTTCGTACGCTCGCCCGCGCGAGTGAGCCGCTCGTCTCCCAGCGGAGCGCCGTCACGAGCGTCCCGTGGCGATCGAGCGTGAAGATGCGCCGGGGGACGGGGCCGCGAAGCGGCGGAAGGAAGCAGATCACTCCCCCGTGAGGCGTCGCGCGCGACAGCGCGGCGAGGTCGCCCGCGTCCGCCAGGATCCGGCCCAGCCGGTCGACGGCCTCGGGATCGAAGGCGCGCAGCTGCGGGTCGCCAAGGGCGCTCCGGATCCGCTCGGCAACGGGTCGCGTCACGCGTGAATGATACAATCGACGCGGCTGCCCCCCTGGGCTGGCCCATCATGGTGAACAACCGTCGTGAGTTCCGGGCGGGCCGCGTCCTGCGCCTGGCTGCTCTGGTCCTCGCCGTTTCTGCCTGTGCAGCGATCGGCTCGAGAGGCGGTATCTCCCGGGAGCCGTTCGCCGACATCCCCGTGCCCGACACCTTCGTGCCGTTCTCCAACGACTGGGCGCTGATTCGCTCGGGGCGGGTCACGGCCGCCCGACTCGTGTACCAGACGGCGCTGTCGATGGACGATGCGGCGAGCGTGATCGAGTCTTCCCTCAAGGACAACGGCTGGACGGTCGGGGGCACCGAGCCCGTCGAGCGAGCCGGCTTCAAGGGGGTCGCCCTCTCCTTCGTCAAGGGGCCTCACACGTGCCGGGCCGAGGTCGTCCCGAGCACGACGACGACGCGCGTGGATCTGTTCGTCGGGCGCTACAAAGAATAGCCGATGGGTCCCGACGAGCTGATCTGGCTGACGGCGCTCGAGAGCCGGGCGCTGATTCGCGCGAGGCAGCTGTCTCCGGTGGAGCTCACGGAAGCGGTCCTCGCGCGGATCGAGCGGCTCCACCCCGCCCTCAACGCGTTCTGTCTGATCGCCCACGAGGAAGCGCGAGCGGCAGCGCGCGAGGCCGAGATCGCCCTGATGAAGGACGAGCCCATCGGCCCCCTGCACGGCGTTCCCCTGTCGGTCAAGGACGTGATCCCCACGCGCGGGCTCGTCACGACGGGAGGCTCCCGGCTCTTCGCCGGGGTGACGCCCTCCGAGGATGCGCTCGCGGTCGCGCGGTTGCGGGCGGCGGGCGCGGTGCTCGTCGGCAAGACGAACACGTCCGAGTTCGGGCACAAGGCGGTCACCGACAACCCGCTGTTCGGAGCGACCCGGAACCCCTGGGATCCGGCGTACAGCCCCGGCGGCTCGAGCGGCGGTGCCGCGGCTGCGGTCGCCACGGGGCAGGGACCGATCGCGCTCGGAACCGACGGCGGAGGGTCCGTCCGCATCCCGGCGTCCTTCTGCGGGGTGTACGGTCTCAAGCCCTCGTGGGGTCGGGTCCCCGGCTATCCGGTGTTCCCGGGGTGGGAGCGGTTCTCGCACACCGGGCCGATCACCCGGACGGTACGCGACGCCGCGGCCGTGCTCGACGTGATCGGAGGCGTCGACGACCGCGACCTCGACTCCCTCCCGGGAGAGGCGGAGGGCAACCTCGAAGCCTGTGAGCAGAGCGTCAGGGGCCTGCACGTGGCCTGGAGCCCCGATCTCGGATACGCGAGGGTCGACCCCGAGGTCCTGGGGCTCTGCGAGGAGGCCGCCGCGGAGTTCGAGTCGCTCGGCTGCCACGTGGAGGTCGTGAACCCCGGCTGGCCGAGCCCGGAGGAGGGGTTCGGAACGATGGTGGCCGCGCAGTTCCACGCCGCCTGGGCCGATCGGCTGCCGGACGCCGAGTCCGAGCTGGACCCGACCCTCGTGAAGTTCGTCCGGCGGGGCGCCGAGGTCACCGCGCGACAGTACCTCGACGCGCAGCGGCAGCTTCGCGACTTCTGGATCGAGGCGCACGCCTTCCTCGCGCGGTTCGATCTCCTGTTGACGCCCACGGTGGCCGTTCCGCCCTTCGCCGCCGGCGCACCGCCGCCCCGCGAGGTCGCGGGCCAGCGAGTGCCGGTGCTCGGATGGATGCCGTTCACGTATCTGTTCAACATGACCGGCCAGCCGGCCGCGAGCGTTCCGGTCGGCTTCGCCTCGACGGGGTTGCCGATCGGCCTCCAGATCGTCGGGCGCCGGCACGCCGACAGGACGGTCCTTGCCGCCTCGGCGGCCTTCGAGGCGGCGTGCCCGTGGGCCGCCCGTCGCCCCCCGGCGTGACGACGATCTCCCCTCGCTTGCCCGCTGGCTCCCACCCGTTCGGGGTGGCGCCGGCACGCTCCAGCAGGTGGGGCCCGGACCTCGTGACGAACGCGAGCGACGCCCGGGAGACGATCGACCTGGAGTCCCGGCCCCGTGCCGGGACGGCGCTCGTGCTGGCGTGTGGAGCCGCGCTGACGGAGCCGCGAGCGTGAAGAGCCGGGTGCTGATCGTCGACGACGAGCCGGACATGGTCTCGAACTGCGAGCGGATCCTCGCGGTGTCCGGGGTCCAGACGATCTCGACGACGGATCCCCGCGCCGGGTTCGAGGCGATCGAGTCGGAGCGGCCCGACGTGCTGCTGACGGATCTGAAGATGCCGGGAGTCGACGGCATGCGGCTCCTCGAGCGCGCCCGCAGCGTCGACCCCCAGATGCCCGTCATCATCTTCACCGCGTTCGCCACGGTCGAGTCCGCCGTGGCCGCCGTCAAGGAAGGCGCGTTCGACTACCTGCCGAAGCCGTTCTCGGCGGACCATCTCCGTCTCACGGTCGAGCGCGCGCTGCGCCAGCGCCGGCTGGCGCGCGAGAACGAGCGCCTCCGCGACCAGCTCCAGACCGCCTACCGGTTCGAGAACATCATCGGGCGCAGCCAGGTGATGACCCAGGTCTTCGAGCTGATCCGGAAGGCCGCGCGCTCGGAGGCCAACATCCTCGTGCTCGGCGAGTCGGGCACGGGGAAGGAGCTGGTGGCGCGGGCGATTCACGCCAACAGCCCGAGGGCGGCGCAGGCCTTCGTCGCGGTCGACTGCGCGTCGCTGCCCGAGCCCTTGCTCGAGTCGGAGCTGTTCGGCCACGAGAAGGGCGCCTTCACCGGCGCCGCGAAGACGAAGCCCGGCCTGATGGAAGTCGCCAGCTCGGGGACGCTCTTCCTCGACGAGATCGCCGAGCTGCCCGTGGCCCTGCAGGTCAAGTTCCTGCGCGCCCTGCAGGAGCAGGAGGTCCGGCGTGTCGGGGGGACGCGCCCGATCCGGGTGGACGTGCGGATCGTCTCGGCCACCAACCGGGATCTGCGGGAGGCCGTCGCCAAGGGAGAGTTCCGCCAGGAGCTGTACTACCGGGTCAACGTCATCGCCATCCAGCTCCCGCCACTCCGGGCGCGCCACGGCGACGTCGCCTTGCTGGTTCAGAGCTTCGTGGAACGCTATGGCCGCTCGCGCGAGCGCCAGATCGCGGGCGTCGAGCCCGAGGCGATGCGGATCCTCGAGTCGTATTCCTGGCCCGGCAACGTCCGGGAGCTCCAGAACGTGATCGAACGCGCCTGCGTGCTGGCCGATCACGAGCTGATCGGCGCGCGAGACCTCCCGGAGCATCTCTCGGCGCCCGCGGCCGCGTCCGCCGTCTCGGGCTCGGCCACGCACTTGCCTCTGCCCGACGCGAAGGCTCAGTGGATGCGCGAGCTGGAGGTCGCCTACCTGGTCGAGCAGCTCAATCGCCACGGCGGAAACATCTCGCAGGCGGCCCGAGCGGCCGGGATCGACCGGAAGACGTTCCACCGTTTGATCAACAAGTACGGCATCAAGACCTGACTCTGCGGTTGTTCCCACGGGCCCGCCGGCGGCGTGTCTTCGCGGCCGTGGGGCGGAGCCGCCTCAGCCGGGAGGCTCACGCCCCAGGCGGCCGCGGCGATCGCAGCATAACGTATTGACGCGGTAGGGCCGCGCGGGCGGCACCTCGATTGCAAACCTGGACGGCAGAAGTCCTGACGGGGAGGCACCCATGAAGTTCCAGACCATTCTCGTCCCGCTCGACGGGTCTCCGCTGGCCGAAACCGCGCTGCTGCGCGCGGCCGAACTCGCCGCCGACTCCGGTGCCCGACTGGTCCTGGTGCGAGCCGTCGAGGCGAGCGCGATGCTGGGGACCGACCGCGTCGAGGCCGAGGTCAAGTTCGTACGGGAGGCCGAGGAGTCCCTCGCGGCGGCCAGCGAGCGCGCCGCGGCGATGGGCGCGCGCAAGGTCTCGACGTCGGTCTGGTACGGAACGGCACCGTGGGCGATCGCGGAAGCGGCGCGCATGCACAATGCCGATCTGATCGTCATGACCACGCATGGCCGGAGCGGCCTCGGGCGACTCATCCTCGGCAGCGTCGCCGAGACGGTTCTTCGGGGGACCACGACCCCCATCCTGCTGCTGCGCGACACGCGCGCGCCGATCCAGGCCAAGCCGGCCGACGTCCCGACCCCGGCGCAGGCGTCAAGGCCGGGTGAGGCGCAGCGATGACGGGCATCCGTCGGATCCTGGCCCCGACCGATTTCTCGGCCGTGTCGAACCGGGCGCTCGCGCACGCGGTCGAGATCGCGCGGGCCAGCAAGGCCACCCTCATCGTGACCCACATCCTGGCACCGATCGTTCCGCTGATCGGCGACGGGTACGTCCCGCCGGCGACCTATACGGAACTGGAGGTCGCCGCGCGCCGGGCCGGCCAGCGCCGGCTCGACGCGACGGTCGCGCGGGTCGTGAAGGCGGGCGTGAAGGCGGCGGGCCTCTTGCTCGAGGGCGTCGCCGCCGACCGGATCGCCCGGGCGGCCCGGAAGGAGCGCGCCGACCTGATCGTGATGGGCACGCGCGGGCGTTCCGGA
>CAZWXA010000138.1:0-5324 GCA_964637755.1 uncultured bacterium
GGCGTCTCGAGACGCCAGGTGTCTCGGGGCCGCCTTCTATCCGGCATCGCCGGGTCGCGCGACTGACGCCGGAAGCGGTGAGATGCCCGCCGCCTCGCGCAGCACGTCCGCGACCGCGGTCCAGTCGAGCCCCCCGCGGCCTCGCGACACGGCGGAGAGCAGGTGGTCGTGCGCGAGACCGGCGAGGGGCATCGGCACGCCGAGCTCTCCTGCGGTCCTGAGCACCAGCCGGATGTCCTTGAGCCCGAGCGCCATCTGGAAGCCCGCGGGGCTGAAGGCGCCCCGGCACATCCGCTCGCCGTTGGTTTGATAGACGGGCGAGGCGAAGAGCGCGCCGTTCAGCGTCTCGAGCACCGCGAGCCGGTCGAGCCCCGCCTTCTCCACGAAGGCGAACGCCTCGCCGAGCCCCTCGAGCATCGCCGCGAGCAGGAAGTTGCCCGCGAGCTTCACGAGGTTCGCGGCGCCCGGGTCCTCGCCCACGCGCGCGATGCCGCGGCTCAGGACCCGGAGGGCGGGCTCGCACAGGTCGACCGCAGCGCCGGGTCCGGCGGCGATCACGTAGAGCTTGGCCTGCTCGGCCATCTCGGGCCGGCCGAAGACGGGCGCGGCGACGTAGTGGCTCCCCCGCTCGCGGTGCGCCGCGGCGAGCCGCCTGGACGTCGCGGGCTCGACCGTGCTCATGCCGACGTGCACCGCGCCCGCCTGGATTCCGGCGAGGACGCCCGATTCGCCGGAGACCACGGTCTCGAGCGCCCGGTCGTCGGCCACCATCGTGATGACGATCCGCGCGCTCCCCGCCGCTTCGCGGGGCGATCTTGCCAGTGTAGCCCCGCTGGCGACGAGCGGCTCGGCCCTGGCCGCCGTCCGGTTGTGGACGGTCAGCGGGAAGCCGGCTCCGAGGAGATTCCGGGCGATCGGAGACCCCATGCTCCCGAGGCCGACCACGGCGACGCGATCGGGCCCGCTCGTTCCACTCCCCTGATCCGGACTACTCATGCGTGCCGCTCATGCCTCCCGACGGCTCAGCCTCGGCCTCTGACGGGCGCGGTCGCGCTCGTCCCGTCCCGGTTCCGTGCGCCCCCGAGGGGGCCCCACTGGGTTCAATCCTCCCGGAGCTTGGCGATGTAGCGGTGGCGGACCTCGTCCATCACCACGGCGAAGATGAGCAGCAGGCCCAGCACGACCATCTGCAGGTAGGACTGGATGCGCACGAGGTTCATCCCGTTCTCGAACCACTCGATGAACACGGCCGCCAGCACCACGCTCCCGAGCCGTCCGGTGCCGCCGCGCAGGCTCACGCCGCCGATGACGCAGGCGGCGATCGAACGGAGCGGCATCGCGGCGCCGATGTTCGCCTCGCCGGTCTCGAGCCGCGCCGTCAGCATCACGCCGCCGAGGGAGGCGAGAAACCCCGTGAGCACGTAGGCCATGAAGAGATAGGAGCGGGTCGAGATGCCGGAGAGCGCCGAGGCCTTGATGTTCCCGCCGATCGCGTAGAAGTAGCGGCCCATCCGCGTCCAGTTCAGCAGGACGTACATGGCGACGATCACCACCACCGTCACGTACACGGGCGCCGGGACGCCGAGCCACTTGCCGAACCCGAGCGTCGCCCCGAACTGGGTGGGCATCCCGTAGACGGGCACGCCCCCGGTCATGAAGAGCGCGAGGCCGTAGGCGATCGAGGCCATCGCGAGCGTCATCATGAAGGGCGACACGTTCAGCACGGCGACCCCGAAGCCGTTGACGATGCCCATCGCCGTCCCGGCGCCCAGGCCCGCGAGGATGCCGAGGGGGATGGCCAGGCGGACCGCGTTCGGGTCGCCGGCCACGACCCCGGCCATCACCTTCGCCAGGACCACGCTCGTCATCGCGAGGATCACGCCCACCGAGAGGTCGAATCCCCCGGTGAGGAGAGCGACCATCTGGCCCATCGAGACGATCGTCAGGTAAGTGGCCTGGCGGGCCACGTTGAAGAAGTTCTGTCCCGAGAGGAACCGGGGCTCGGCGATGCCGAAGCCCGCCACGAGGATGACGAGGAGCAGCGGCAGGACTCCCAGGCGAACGAACATGAGTCGGGCGAGCCGCGCGAGGGCGTTGCCCGGGGCGGCCCGGCGCTCGTCTGTTGCGACGCCGACCTCAGCCATTGGCCCCCGCCGTCCGTGACTCGAAGAAGTGGGACAGGACCGCCTGCTCGGTGATCTCCGCCCCCCCGAGCTCGGCCTGCACCCGGCCCCGGTACATCACGTAGGTCCGGTTGGTCAGGTGGAGGATCTCCGGCAGGTCGGACGAGATCAGCAGGATGCCCGCGCCCCCCTGTTCCACGAGGTCCTTCATCAGGCTGTAGACCTCGGTCTTGGCGCCGACGTCGACACCCATCGTCGGCTCGTCCATGATGAAGAGCCGGGGCTTCCGCGTCAGTCCCTTCGCCAGCATGACCTTCTGCTGGTTGCCACCGGAAAAATAGGTGACGTCGCGCTCGATGCGGAGCGGCACGATCCGGAGGCGCTCGGCGAGCCCGGCGCAGATCCCGCGCTCGCTCCGGCGGAACAGGAAGAGCCGCCCGCTGAACTCGGGCAGCGGCAGCGCGGACAGCGCGATGTTCTCCCGGACACTCCGCTGGAGCACGAGGCCCTCGGCCCGCCGGTCGGGAGGCAGGTACACGAGCCCGGCCGCGAGCATCTGGCGCGGCCCGGGCCGGGCGACCTGCCGGCCGCGGAACCGGACGGTGCCCGCGTCGATCGGCTCGAGCCCGAAGACCGCGCGGCCGACCTCGGACTTCCCGCACCCGACGAGCCCGGCGAGCCCGACGATCTCGCCCGCGCGGACGGTGAGCGAGACGTCCCGGACGGCGGTGCCGCTGGTGAGACCCTCGACGGCCAGCAGCTCCTCGCCCGGCCGGTGGTCGATTCGCGGGAAGAAGGCCTCGATCTTGCGGCCCGTCATCAGCTCCACGAGCTTCTCGTCGCTCGCCTCGCTCGCGCGGAGCGTGGCCACGCGGCGCCCGTCACGGAGCACCGTCATGCGGTCGGCGATCCGGTGGATCTCGTTGATGCGATGGGTGATGTAGATGATCCCGACACCCTGCTGCTTGCACTCCCGGATGAGCTGGAAGAGGCGCCCGGTCTCGCGCTCGGTGAGGGCGGCGGTCGGCTCGTCGAGGATCAGGATGGAGAGGTTGGACCGGAGCGCCTTGGCGATCTCCACCATCTGCTGCTCGGCGCGGGAGAGGCGGTTGACGCGCGTGCGCGGCCGGATCGGAAAGCCGAGCCGCGCGAGCGTCTCCTCGGCCCGCCGGTGCAGTTCCGGTTTGTTGACGAATGGTCCCCGGGTCAGCTCCGCGCCGAGGAAGAGGTTCTCCTCGACGGTCATGTCGGGGACCAGGCTGAACTCCTGGAACACGGCGCTGATGCCGCGCTCGCGCGCGTCGTGCACGGACCGGAAGGCGATGGGCTCGCCGCGGAGCAGGACCTCTCCCGCGTCGGGCCGGAGCGCCCCCGCCACGATGTTGATGAGAGTCGACTTGCCGGCGCCGTTCTCCCCGAAGAGCACGTGGATCTCGCCGGGCACGAGGTCGAAGTCGACCCGGTCGAGGGCCTGGACGCCGGGGAACCACTTGCTCACCGCCTGGAGGCGGAGGAGGGGAGAGGCCCCGGCGGCGGTCGCCGGGGCCCGATCAACCTGTGTCGCGTTCACTTCGAGGGCTGCTCCCGACCTGGGACGCCGCCCGAGAGGGCGCGCCGGCGCGCCGGGTCTGCCGCTCCACCACACGAGCGGCTCCAGGCGTGCACGAGAAGCTCCACCGTCCCCGGCTACTCCACCGAGAAGGTCGGCTTGAAGTCGGCCGGGGCCAGCGAGGACTCGTAGTGGAACGTGTTGATGTTGGACTTGTCGATCACGTAGATCGCCGGTCCCGTGTGCTTGGTGTAGGGCTTCTTCTCGAGGATCCGCACCGCCTGGTCGATGGCCACACGGCCCTGGATCACCGCGGAGTCGGTCGGGGCGGCCATGACGGCGCCGCGCTTGATGTCCGCGTAGACGCCGGGCGTGAAGTAGTAGGCGAGCACGCCGATCTTGTCCGCCTTGCCTACATCGCGGAGCGCCTGCGCCGCGGCCTCGGTCGAGGGCGAGGTGCCGACGATGTAGTCGATGTCCGGGTACGTCTGGAGCGCATCTTCCACCAGCTTGAGCTGGATCTCCTTGCCGGTGTCACCGTACTTGGTCGTGACGATCTCGATGGCACCCTTCGAGGCCGCCTCGGCGAACCCCTTGTTGCCCGCGGTCACCCAGCCCGCTCCCGGAGGGCCGGGGAACCAGGCGACCTTGACGATCTTCCCCCCCTTGGGGTGCCGCTTGGCGAGGTACTCGCCAGCCTGGTAGCCCATCTCTCCGAAGGAGACGAGGGACTTGGCCGCGAGCTTGGGCGAGCTGATCCCGTTGATCACGTCGATCACCGGAATGCCCTTGGCGGTGATCTCCTCGACCAGCTTGTTGAGGCCGGTCTCGGAGATGGCGCCGATCACGACCGCATTGGCGCCCTGGGCCACGCAGTCCTCGATCTGGCTGATCTGCTTGGCCAGGTTCGTGTAGCCGCCGGCCTCGACGAGGTTCATCTTGACGCCGAGGCGGCGCGACTCGGCCACGACGCCGTAGTCGACCGCGATCCAGTAGGCGTCCTTCATATGCGGGAACGAGACGCAGATGTTCCACTTCTTGGCGGCCTTGTCGAGGGGGACGTAGTCCTTCTTGATCTTCTTGCCCTCCATGTTGAAGGGCGGATCCCGGTCCTCGACGGAGAACGGCCACCACGGCTTCTCCGCGGCCACGGCGACTCCGGTCAGACTGAAGGCGAAGACCGCCAGCGCCACGCACGCGATCACTTTCCGATCCAGCTTCATGGGTACCCCTCCTCTTGGGTCGACCTGTTGGGTCAACCTGCCCGTCTTGCGGCACAGAGGCCCCGCGTCGAGTCCCCCCTGTCCCGACTTCCACTCTGTCCAGACTGACCGTTCGGCGGTGGACCGCCGCTCGGAGTGCGAGAGTTTGGCGAGACTCTAGGCGGAGCGGAGAAGCCTGTCAAGATGGCCGCTCCGAGTCTCTTCCGGTTACGCGCCCTCCGCGGACGCCACGACCCCCGCCGCCCGCGCTCGCGTGGAGTCGCCGCTCGGCGCGGCCGGCGCCCGCCGAGCCCGGGCGGCTCGCGGAGGGACGGACGGAAGTCCCGGCGCCGGCCTTCTCGGGCGTTGCCCCGGGGCTGCTTTCGAGCTATGGTGATCCCCCTTTGCTGTTCGCCCACTGTCGCGCCGGCGAGGGGGCAGGAGCGATCG
>CAZWXA010000138.1:5424-7707 GCA_964637755.1 uncultured bacterium
GTCCACCCGCGCGCCGAGCTTCCGCAGATGCGCCTGATGCGCTGCGGCTACGGCGCCAACCTGGAGCTCCTGCAGTACAAGACCCCGGATCAGGACCAGCGCATGCCGAAGAACAGCGACCTGGGCGGCTACCACTTCGCCTTCTACGTGGACGACATGGACAAGGCGGTCACCTACCTCAAGAGCAAGGGGGTGAAGTTCCTCGGCGAGCCCACGGTCATGGCCTCGGGACCGAGCGCGGGGGAAACGTGGGGCTACTTCCTGGCCCCCTGGGGCATGAACCTCGAGCTGGTCAGCTATCCGAAGGGCAAGGCTTACGAGAAGGAGTACAAGACCCGGCTGTGGAACGCCAGGGAGCCGGGCAAGTAGCCGGTCGCCGGTCCAGGCCGCCGTGCTGCACCGTCTGAACGTGGGTCGCGTGGGGACGGGGGCCGTCGCGCTGCTCCTCCTGGGGGCGGGCGCGGCGGCTCACGCCCACGTGCCTTCGGGCTACGACCTGCGCGCCGTGCATCTGCTGCGCGGCGCGGACGGCGTGCATGCCTATTACCGGCTCACCTTGCCGCTGGTGGTGGCCAATGGGCTCGGGCCCAAGCGCCCGGACGGGAACCACGAACCCGCCCCCTTCACCGTGCTGCGGATCGAGAGCGCGCACGGCTTCTACTATCCGGACGCCGAGCGCATTCGGGCCGAGCCGCTCGCCCTCGGCGGGCGCATCGCGGAGGGCCATCGCGTCGAGGCGGACGGGGAGGTGCTGGAGCCGCGCGTGCTCTCGGTGCGCGCGTACCCCAGGGGCAGGGTGCCGCCCTTCAACACCCTGGAGCAGACGCGGGCGGCCACGGCACCGGGACCGGGCTATCCCCTCGATGCGCCGGAGGTGGATGCGGCGTATGTGGTGGTCGACGCGCACCTGTTCTATTCCCGCCCACGTGGCCTGTCGCAGCTGCGCATCAGCAGCACCCTGAACAACCGGGTGCTGGGGCAGCCCGAGATCCAGACGCTCCTGGTCGACCACACCGGGGGGCGGCAGGTCGTCTACCGCGCGAGCGGGACGCTCGGCGAGCCGCTGACCGTCAACCCCTCGGCGTGGCGCGCGGCCGCGACCTTCCTGCGCGGCGGTGTCGAGCACATCGCCGGCGGCACCGACCACCTCCTGTTCGTGCTGTGTCTCGCCCTGGGCGCCGCCACGCTCCCTGCGCTGGCCTGGCGCGTCACGGGCTTCACGCTCGGCCACTCGGTCACGCTGGCGGCGGGGTTCTTCGGCTATGTCCCGGAAGCGGTTTGGTTCCCGTCGGCCGTCGAGACCGCGATCGCCGTCTCGATCGTGGTCGCGGCGGGCGCGGCACTGCGCAACTCCTCGAGCCGCGCCCCCCTGCTCGCGTTGACGGCGGGGATCGGGCTGCTCCATGGCCTGGGATTCTCCTTCGCCCTGCGCGAGATGCTGCAGCTCGGCGGTCCGTACGTGGTGGTCAGCCTGAGCGCGTTCAACCTCGGCGTCGAAGTCGGCCAGATCGCATTCGCCGCCGCCGTCTGGTCGGCGATGCTCTGGCTCGCGACACGGGCCACGCGATGGCAGCCGCGGGTGAAGGCGCTGGCCGCATACGGCGCTATCGCGATCGCCACGCTGTGGATCGTCCAGCGCTCCCAGGCGGTCCTCGCCGCGATGTCATGACGGGGGGGCCGAGGGGAGGAGGGCGCCGGGGCCCTGGCGAGGCCACGCGAGCGCGGACGGAGGTTCTTGTGCGACGGGACGGCCGCCAGACGGCCGAGAGGAGGAGTCATGAAGACCTGGAGGATCGCACTCGCACTACTGACCCTCGGCGGTGTGGTCGCGACCGCCGTCGTCGCTCAGGAGCAAAAGGGCCGGCTCAGGCTCGCGCCTGACGAGATCAAGGCCCCGGCTGCGGCGACCCCGCAAGCTGGCACATCCGGTGCGGCGGGGCTGCAGATGGGCGTGCTCTCCGGCAACCCCAAGCAGGCCTCCCTGTACACGTTGTTCTTGAAGCTTCCGCCGAACACCAGGATTCAAGCCCATGCTCACCCCGACGACCGGGTTGGCATCGTCGTCTCGGGCACGTGGTATTTCGCATACGGCGATTCTTTCGACGAGTCCAAGCTCAAGGCACTGCCACCCGGGAGCTTCTACACCGAGCCGCCGAATGCCAATCACTTCGCCATGACCAAGGACGAGCCGGTCACGATTTACGTCACGGGCACGGGCCCGACCGGCACGACCTACGTGAATCCCGCGGACGACCCGAGCAAGAAATAGCGGAGGCTCGAAGG
>CAZWXA010000138.1:7807-9109 GCA_964637755.1 uncultured bacterium
TTGTGACACCACCGATGCCGCCCCGTGACGTGGAACTCGACGGGCAGGCCGTGACCATGACGCTCACGTACGGTGACGCAGCGCCCGCGGACCGCGATGCCGACCCGCGCCAGCTCGATCTCTTCGTTGACAGCCGTGACGCGCTCCTGGTCCACGAGGTCGTGACAGGGCTGCTGGCGCGAGATGTCGACCGCGCCGAGACGGGCCTGCGTCGCCTTCGCCAGGAGCATCGCGGCCACGTCGACCTGTCAGCGCTCACCGTGCTGGTCGACGCCCTGACCGCGCGGCCCCCGGCATCCGCGACCCACGCCGCGCTGACAGAGAGCATCGAGGCGACCGAACGAACGCTCGTTCCGGCGGCGCGGCGCTTCCTCGGAAAGGACGCCGCCGGCTTTCTCCGTCCGCTGTGGCAGACGCTGGCGGCGATGGCGGTCCACCTTCCGTTCGACCCCGCCCACCCGCGGGCCCACCGGGCTTGGATCTGCCAGCAGCACGGTGAGTGGGCGGAGGTGCGCGCAGCCGTCGAGGACGAGGCCGACTGGGCGGCAACGCCCCTCTTGCGCTACTGGCTGGGGTTGGCGCACCACCACCTCGGGGCGCCCGAGGTCGCGATTCGCCTCTGGCTGCCGCTCTGCTGGATGGACCCCCTTCTCTTCGCGCAGTACGCGCCGACGCTTCCGAACCTCACCATCAGCGCGGGCTGGGCCGCGTTCGAACGCGCCGTGCCCTTCGAGGAGTCACTGGCCGCCACGACGCCAGCGGCCGCCTGGTTCCCCGCCTGGCTGCTCCTGTGCCACCGGGGTCTGGCTCGCCTGTTCGGGGCCGACGAGATCCCGGATGCGGGCAACGCCGCCCGAGTCTTTCGCCACCTCCTCTCACTCGTCCCGCTCGAGCAGCACGGCCTCAGCGACGAGCTGGTCCGCCAGCGTCGAGCGCTCCGGCAGCTCGACCCCGACTTCTTCCGCTATTACATGGAGGTCGTGGAGCAGCGTCGTCCGTTCCACTGACGGCACGCGGGGAGGGAAGTGGCCCCCGGATCGTCTCGACATGTCGAAGGACGAGCCGGTCACGATCTACGTCACGGGCACGGGCCCGACCGGCACGGCCTACGTGAATCCGGCGGACGACCCGGGCAGGAAATAGCGGTTCGGGAAGAGCCACGCCCGGGCACGGCGCGATCATCAACTGGCCTCATCCGAGTCTCCGGCCTGCTACCATGGAACATACTGGGCAGCGCAACCCAGGCGCCCCCGGCCATCCAGTGGAGGGTTCCATGGGCCCCGACGCGAGATCCGATCGTGT
>CAZWXA010000139.1:0-6189 GCA_964637755.1 uncultured bacterium
GACCGCGCCCACGATGGCAGCGGCGAACGCTCGTCCGTTGCGCTCGATAGCGGCTTCGATCTTCGGCGGCAGCCCGATCACGCTGATGGCGATGAACGCCGAGCCCGCCGCGACGCTGAACCAGGCCGACGCCGCGACCGAGACGTATTCGCATACGCCGCAGGGACGAGCGACCGAGCCGATCCGTCCCGCGGCTCGCCTCGGCTCGCACCGCCGCGCAGGTGGGCCTTGAAAGACCTGCAGGCCGCCGGAAAAGGCCCATCTGCAAGGCGGCGAAGGAGCGACGACCGAGGCGTATTCCTATACGCCGCAGGAAGGAGCGACCGAGCCAACGCCGCAGATGGGCCTTTTTCAGCGGCCTGCCTACCATTCGAGGCGGGACTCTACGGGGCGGTGCCGGACCCGCCTGACCCAGTAGTTGATGCGCGCGATGGCGAAGAACACGTTCAGCGAGAGCCGCACGCGCCAGGGCATGCGGAGGAAGGCCGCGCCGGCCAGGACACCGGTCACCGCGTCCAGCATCCCGAACCAGGGACGCGGGTTCATGAAGGTCTCGAGGAACGCGGGCTGGTAGTAGCGGTGGATGAACTTGAAGAACGGCCGGAGGCCGTACATCACGCGCCGCTCGTAGTCCCGGAACCGGCGCGCCTCGAACCGGTTGTCGCGGAGTGCCCGCGTGACGGCGGCCGCCGCCAGCTCGGCGGACTGCATCGCGATGTAGACCCCGCCCGAGAAGATCGGGTCGATGAACGCCACCGCGTCGCCGACGCTCACGAACCGGTCGCCGACGACGGGCCGGTTCGCGTACGCGAAGTTGGCCGCGCGGTGCACCGGCGTGATCCGCGTCGCCGTGCTGAGGCCCTCCGCCACCCGGGGAACGCGCGCGATCATCTCCTCGTAGAGGGCCTCGAGCGCCCCGACGCGCCCGCGGACGGTCCTTGCGTGGAGGACGCAGCCGACGCTCGTCACGTCGCCCGCGAACGGGATCCACCAGAACCAGCCGTCCGGGAAGACCACGATGCGGATGTTGCCCTCGTCGATTCCCGCCGCGCGGGCGGCGCCCCGATGATGGGCGAAGAGCGCGACCTTGCCGAGATTCGGCACGCGCTCGCGGCGCCCGATCGACGACGCGAGGAATCCGTCGCGCCCGCTTGCGTCCACGAGGAAGCGCGCGCGCACCTCGGAGCGCTGCCCGCCTTCGTCGACGGTCACGGCCACGCCCTCGGGGGTGAGAACCGGCCGCGCCGCCGTGGCCGGCTGCAGGACCTCGACGCCGCTCGCCCGCGCGTGATCGAGCAGGATCGAATCGAACTCGGCGCGCTTCACCTGGTAGCCGTAGTTCGGAACGGCCGCGCCCTTCCGGAAGTAGAAGGTGTGCTCGTGGCCGGACTCCTGGTCGTAGAACGCGGCACCGTACTTGACGAGCGCGCCGTTCCGCCGAATCGCGTCGTGGACGCCGAGCCGGTCCATCAGGAGGATGTTGGCGGGAAGGAGCGACTCTCCGACGTGGAAGCGGGGAAACCGCTCGCGTTCGACGAGGAGGACGGCAAAGCCGTTCCGCGCCAGCAGGGTCGCGGCGGTCGACCCGCCGGGGCCGGCCCCGACCACGAGCACGTCACACGCGCGCCGAGTCAGCGGTCGAGTCCCTGGCCGGCCGGCGAGGACAGGACGCCTGGGAATTCCAGCCGGTCCGGCAGGCTCGAGTCGGCCGCTGCCGCCAGACGGTCCTGCGAGTAGAACCGGTCGATGAGCGGGGTGACGAGGTCGGCGGCGAAGCGGCCAGCGATCGTCTGGGCGAGTGCCGCCGCCAGCATCAGGGGGGACAGCGCGATCGCCCGCAGGACGAGCGCGTCGCGACGGAGCCCGGGGTGACGCCACCAGCGCCGCAGGCGGGCACGAGCGCGGCGAAGGGCGACGCCGCTGATCGCGGCCCCGTAGAGATGCAGTGCATCCGGGTAGGAGGCGCCGGCCTCGGCCATCTCCGCGTGGCGGGCCCGCCGCCGGCTCCCGCTGAAGACGCGCGCCACCTCCCGCCCCGCGTCGCGCAGGTCGCGGGCCAGGCGCCCCGCGACGCACGCCGCCAGGTACGCGCCGATCGCGATCCCGTCAGCGAGTGGACGGAAGCGGCTGGGCCGCACGGGCCGGCTCCCGGCACTGATGTCCACCTCCACGATCGGCCGCCCGGCGCGGACGCCGGCCACCAGGAGCTCGGTTTCGAGGACGAAGCCCCCTGAGCGCGGAGTCACCTCGGCGAAAAGCCCCAGCGGGTACGAGCGGAACCCGGACTGGGTGTCGCCGATCGGCGCGTCGGTGACCCAGTTCACGAAGAAGCCCGCGAGGCGGCACGCGTTCCGCCGCGCCCGGGGCATCTCAGGAGACTTCCGGAGCCGCCCGCCGATCACGACGGCCGCCGGCGAACGGCGCGCAGCTTCGCAGAGCAGCGGGATGTCGCCGGGATCGTGCTGCCCGTCGCCGTCGAGGGTGATCATCCGGCTGGCACCGCGCCGCCGCGCGTCCTCGACGCCGGCACGCAGCGCCGCGCCCTTGCCGCGCCGCCGGCCGAGCCGGAGCACGTCCGCTCCGGCGGCGAGGGCCTCGGTCGGAGTTCGATCGGTCGAGCCGTCGTCCACGACGAGCACGGGACCGTGGCGCCGCGCCCCGGCGACGACGCCCCCGATCGTTCGCGCCTCGTTGAACGCCGGGATCACGATGAGGTGCTCGCCGGCCATCCGGGTCTCGTTCATGCGGGGCCCACGACCAGCGCCACGCTGTCGCCGCCGCGGGAGACGCCGTGGACGAGGCCGGGGCCCGCCGGCACCCGGTGCATGCCTGGCGGGGCGACGAGGTCCCGTGCCGGCTCCGTAGGCTCCCGGAGCGACGCCACCCCGGGCAGGCGGCCGACCCGTGCCGTCCACGTCGCTGCCGCCACGCCCAGCGCGCCGAGCCCGGCATGCTCGCCGGCGATCGGCGCGAGCGACGTGAGCGAGGGCAGGCGCCCGGGGAAGGCGCGCCGGATCGAGCCCAGCTCCGCGAGGTCCTGAGCAGGCGCCCCCGAGCCGCTCCCGTAGATCCAGCCGATGTCGTCGGGCCGGAGCTCCGAGGACTCCAGGGCCGGCTGAATCGCGCCCGCCCTCCGGCCGCTTCGCCACGCGGCCGCCCGGATCTCGCCGAGCACGCGCGCGCTCCTGGCGGCCGACGAGTCGAACGCCTCGAGCACGACGAATACCGCTCCCTCCCCCCTGACCGGTCCGTTGGCGCGCCGGTCGTACGGCCGGCATGCCTCGTCCCCGCCGCCCGCCGGCGAGACAGCCCGGAGCCGGACGAGCATGCTGAACATCAGCGGGCTGACCTCGTCGACGCCTCCCGCCAGCACGGCCCGGGCGCGGCCGGACGCGACGAGCGTCGCCGCACGCGCGATCGCCAGCTCGCCTGCGAGGCGCCGCGCGTTGAGGGTGATGGACGCGCCCCGGAGGCCGAGGGCGATGGCGGTCGTGGCGGCCATCGTGTTCATCACGGTGTTCGGGAAGGTCAGCGGCGACAGCCCGCCCGCGCCCCGGCGGAGGTAGCCTGCCGCGAACTCCTCGGTCGACCGCACGTCGCCGAACTCCGTGCCGACGATCAGGTGAATGTCACGCTCGCCCAGGAGGCCCGCCTCGCGCAGGGCGAGCCGGCACGCCGCGAGCGTCATCTGGCTCACACGGCTCAACCGCCGGGCGTCTCCGGGGTCGATCAGCGAGGAGAGCGTCGCGGACGGCACCTCGGCCGCGAGGTGGCTGGCAAGGCCGTCGGTGGAGAACGCCGCCACCGGGGCGAGCGCCGAGCGACCCGATTCGAGCAACGGCCCGATCGCCGGCGCGCTCCCGACACAGAGGGCGTTCGTGATCCCGACTCCGGTGATGGCCACCCGGATGCTCACGCTGCCGCCCTCACCTCGTGAACGCGAGGGTCACGTTCTGACCGCCGAAGCCGAACGAGTTCGAGATGGCCGCGCCGAGCGGCGCGGCCCGCGGGGTCCGCGGCACGCAATCGAACGGCACCTCGGGGTCCACGGTGACGAGATTGACGGTCGCCGGCACCATGCCGTGCGCGAGCGCCAGCACCGTCGCGACCGCCTCGAGGCTTCCGGCGGCCGCCATGGTATGGCCGATCTGCGACTTGTTCGAGCTGACCAGCAGCCGCCCCTCGCCGAACACGCGCGCCAGCGCCAGCGCCTCCACGCGATCGTTCTGCAGCGTGCCCGTGCCGTGCGCGTTCGCGTACCCGACGTCGGCCGGGTCGAGGCGCGCCCGATCGAGCGCGCCGCGCATCGAGGCGATCATCCCTTCCCCGCCGGGATGGGGCGCCGTGACGTGATAGGCATCGGTCGTCATGTCGTGCCCGGCCAGCTCCGCGTAGACTCGCGCGCCCCGCGCCCGGGCATGGGCCGCCGACTCGAGCACGAGAAACGCGGCCCCCTCGCCGATGGACATCCCCCGCCGGTCCCGGTCGAACGGCCGGCAGGGCTCCGGGTCGAGCAGCTTCAGCGCGTTGAACCCCATGTAGCAGATGCGCGTGATCGCATCCACGCCGCCGGCGAGCGCGCACGGCACGGCGCCCGCCTCGATCAGGTCGGCCGCCATGGAGAGCGCGGCCGCCCCGGAACTGCACGCCATGACGACCGTCTCGCGCGGCCCGCCGAGGCCGAGCCGGCGACCGATGGCGTCGGCGTGGGAGTAGGGGAGCATCCCCGCGAGCGGCCGGCGCGGATCGGGCTCGGGCCCCCCTCTGGCGCGCGCCCAGTACCAGCCCTCCGCCTCGAGCATGCCGCCCCCGACGGCCCCGACGACCAAGGCTGCACGGGCGCGCTCGGAGCGGGACAGCCCGGCATCCTCGATCGCCTCCGAGGCGGCGGCCAGCCCGAAGCGGTCCGCCCGGGAGCGCCGGCGCGAGGCGCGAAGCCCCTCGACGATCGCCGCCGGCACCTCGGCCGCGATCCGCGACCGGAAGCCTTCGGTGTCGATCAGGGTGATGGGCTCGATCGCGCAGCCGGCGGAGGCGATCCCTTCCCAGAAGGCCTTCACCCCGGCCCCGAACGGGCTCACGGCGCCGAGGCCCGTGACGACGACGCGCGTCACCCGCGCGCCATCCGCGACCTGATGTACCGGATGAGGGTGTCGATCGATTCGAAATGCGGCGCGAGGTCCTCGCGCTCGTCCATCACGAGGCCAAATCGCTCCTCGATCGCGATCGACAGCTCGATGAAGTCCAGCGAGTCCAGGCCGAGCGACCCGTCGACGCCCTTCGGCAGCGTCGTCTCGACCCCCGTCTCCGCCGCGCGGCGCGGGTCGAACTTGAGCCGCTCCACCAGGATCGTCTTGAGTTCATCCAGGACTTCCTTGACTTCCATCGAACCCACCACACCCTCCGTCCGCGGCCGACCTCTCAGGGACGTCGCCTCGCGCCATCCTATTATATCCGCCGCAGCGCCACGCGACGGCCCCGCCAGGCGCCCGCGATCGAGGCGGCGTCCCCGCCTGTGAGGGCGAGCGTGATCAGCGGCGCGCAGGCGAACGTCTCTCCGGCGCGGCGGCGCGCCAGATCGACGCCCGAGACGGCGTCGTGATACGCGTAGCGCCCTCCGCCCGGTACGAGCAGCGCGGCCACGGCCGCCTCGACGAGCGGGCCGTCGACCAGCCACCGGCCCTTCCGGTAGAGGTCGGCGCAGCCCTCGAAGGTCTCGACGGCAAGGACGAGCGCCTGGTTGCACTCGCCGCGATCGAGCAGGTTCCCCGCGTACCAGAGCGCATCGAGGGTCGCGGTGGCGCCGCCGATGAAGTTGAGGTACGCGCCACAGAGCCCGAACTCGATGGCCACCTCGGCCGGCACGGCGCTCGGCGCCGTGTACGGGAAGTGCAGCGGACCCCCGGCCGTCTCGATGAAGGCCCGGTTGGACGCCGCGTAGGCGGACGCCGTCGCGTAGAGGAGCGCGGTCCGCGGTCCGGCGAGCGCCGACCGCGCCATCGCCACGCGCCCGAGCAGTTCCTCCACCGCGGCGATGCCGAGCACGCATTCGCGCGTCGCGCGGCGGAGGCGATCGCTGCCCGGCTCGGCTGGGGAGATGCCCACGACGAAGCGACCGGCGGCGGCCGCGACCGCGTCCTCGGGCAGCGTCTCGACCCCGCGCCCCCACCCCGTGACCAGTCCGACCCC
>CAZWXA010000139.1:6289-9097 GCA_964637755.1 uncultured bacterium
GTTGCAGCCGCCGAAGCCGGCGGACGTGCTGAGCATGATCCGGGGCCGGGCGGCGCGGGGGGCTCCGGGGACGTAGTCGAGATCACACTCGGGATCTGGTTCCTCGAGGCCGAGCGTCTGCGGGATCGTGCGATGGCGGGCGGCGAGCAGGCACATGATCGCCTCGAGGGCCGCCGCCGCGCCCATGGTGTGCCCCATGTACCCCTTGATGGAGTTGACGGGAATCTCGTACGCTCGGGGTCCGAGGACTCGCTCGAGCACCTGCGTCTCCACGCGGTCGTTGAGCCGGGTGGCGGTGCCGTGAGCGCTGACGAAGTCGACCTGCGCGGGCTCCACACCCGCCTCGTTCATCGCGGCTCGCACGGTGTACTCGAGTCCGCGCCCACTCGGGTCGGGCGCCGCGATGTGCGATCCGTCGCTGCCGCTCGAGTGGCCGAGCAGCCGGCCGAGCCGCGGGGCGCCGCGCGCGTCGGCGTCGCGCTCGCGCGCGAGCAGCACGAGGGCCGCCGCCTCGCCGAGCAGGGGCCCGCTGCGCCGGCGGTCGAAGGGACGGACGGCGTCCCGGGTCAGCGAGCGGAGCGCATCGAAGCCCCTCATGACGAATCGGCACAGCACGTCGTAGCCGCCGGCGATCACGGCGTCAGCGGCTCCCTCGCGCAGGAGCTCGGCGCCGACACCCAGCGCCGTGGCCCCCGAGGCACACGCCGTCGACACGGTCAGCACGGGGCCGCGCAGGGAGAGCCAGCGCGCGAGATTCCGCGCCGGGCTGTCATAGAGCGCCCCCGCCAGCGTCCCGAGCCCGCCCGCGCCGGCCAGGGCGCGCTCGCCCTCCTCGACCCCGCCGAGCGCCGTCCCGAGCACCACGGCCGTCCGGGTGGGATCGGCATACAGCGCGGGGGCGCACGCGCCGCGCAGCTCCTCCGCCGCCTCGACGAGCAGGCGCGAGGCCCGGCAGGCAGTCTGGAGCCGCAGCCGGGGGTCGAGCTTCTTGATCTCGCCGCCCATACCGACCCGAAGGTCGTCCACCGGGAACCGCTCGATGCGCGTGATCCCCGACCGGCCGGTCAAGAGCGACGACCAGAAGGCATCGAGGTCGTGGCCGATCGGGGTCACGACTCCGGCGGCGAGGACGGCGACCGGCTCACGCACCGGGTGGGTTCCAGACGTCGAAGAAGTTGAACCACTGGGTCGGGTGATCGCGCACCGCCCGCTCGAGGACAGCGACCCACCACCGCAGCGCATCTTCCTCGCCCGACGTCTTCACGGTGAACGGCTCTCCTACCTTGACCGAGTAGCGACGGTCCGCTCCCAGGACGCAGAAGGCCGGCACGACCGGCGCCCCCGTCGCGCGGGCCAGGATGAACGGGCCCAGCGGGAAGGGCGCCGGCCGGCCGAAGAAGGGGACGAGGACGTCGCGGCGTCCGCCGAGGGCCCGGTCTCCCTGCAGGGCGACCACCTCGCCGCGGCGGAGTGCGGCGAGGAGCGCCACCGAGGCCGTCGGGTGCGAGCGTGAGACGAACGTCAGCCCGTCGCCGTCCCGCCGCATCCAGCGCTCGAGACCGGGGATCTCCTCCTCCGCGACGACCACGTGGGTCGGCCGCGCCGAGCGGCGGGCCAGCAGCCGTCCGCCCAGTTCCCAGTTCCCGAGGTGGGCCGTCAGCGAGATCACCCCGCCGTCCGCGCCGTTCAGCAGCGCCGCGCCCGTCACCCCGGCGAGATACCGGTCGAGCTTCCCCGCGGGGCAGCGGTTCGTCGAGACGAGGTCGGCGAAGCACATCGCGAACTGCCGGAACACCGCCCGGGTGAGGTCTTCCAGCGCCGCGCCGCCCGCGCCCGTCGCCCGGTGCAGATTGCTCCGCACCATCGCCCGCTCGACCGGCATCCGCTCCACCGCAAGATCTGCGGCCAGGGTGGCGAGCCGGAGCCGCGCGCGCCGCGGGAGCAGTGCGGCGGCGCCGGCGAGGCGATAGAAACCCGCACGGTTGTAGCCGTGGACGTACCAGCGCGGCGGGCCGGACGGCGGCGGCGAGGCGGCCATCACAGGAAAGGCGACACGTACATGCGGAATGCCCGGATCTTTTCGGGCCGGGTGTCGTAGAGCCTGGACGCCCAGAAGCGGCGCTCCTGCCGCTCGAACGCGATCACGCCCGGGGACTCCGGATCGTTGGGATCGTAGACCTCGAACTCGACCGCCCCCGGCGTCGTCCGGTATGCGTACGCCACGACCGTGTGATTCAGCTCGGGCGTCGGCCAGTTCGTGACGAGGAGCTGCACGAGGCGGCCGGCATCCAGCTCCGCCACGGTCTCGCCGGCGACACGCGCCTGCTGGCCGCCAGTGACGGGCAGGGTCACCCGCCAGTTCGTCCAGTGCACGAGGGTCCAGAAGCGCCCGCCGAGCGCCTCCTTCAGGACGGCCTCGTGGTCGCGCGAGAACTCGTGGAGATCGCGGTAGCCGGGAATCACCACGCGATCGTCGGCGGGACGCGCGGGCTCCCACGGGGCGTGGGCCAGGACCTCACGGACACGCCGGAGATAGCCCGCTCCGTCGAGCCGCGGCAGCGCGGGATCGAAGCGGGCAAAGGAATGGAACTGGCGCACGCCGCGCGCCAGAACGAAGCAGTAGTTCGCGTAGAGATCGGGGCGGCCCGGATTCCGCGAGCGGATCTCGTTGCGGAACGCGAACGTGTCCCTGCCGACCTCGAACCGCGGCGGCCCCCCAGCGGCCGCCGGCGGCGCGACCCGCGCCGCCATACAGGCCGAGGCGACCGCGAGCACGACGAGAAGCGCCACCGCGCGCGCCATCGCAGG
>CAZWXA010000140.1:0-6608 GCA_964637755.1 uncultured bacterium
CGCCGCGACAGGACCCGTCCGCCTCTCGGGTGATCCGTTCATGAATGGTCCGGGCGAGGCCGGCTGCGCGGCCTCTGGCGGCACCGGGCGTGGGACTCCGGGTCTGGACGGCCGCGTCCGCGTCCATCGGGTCTCCGGATATACTGTCCGCGCGATGACGCCTCCGCTGGCGCCCGACGACGTCGTGCGAGGCCGTGCGCGCGGACCGATCCGCTCCCGGGTCGAGCCCTCGCTCGTGCGCCTCGGTCTCACCGTCGCCCATCACCCGCCTGCGGCGTCGCCCGGAGATCTCGCGCCGAGCGCCTCTCCGACACGGGCGGCGCCGTGAGAGAAAACGGGCTCGACGTCTTCGTGTCGGCGCGCTCGGTCGCCATCATCGGCGCGTCGGACGACCCGAAGCGGATCGGCGGCCGCCCCATCGACTTCCTCAGGCGGGCGGGGTTCGACGGGGGAGTGTATCCCGTCAACCCCAAGTATGCGGAGGTCCAGGGGCTCCGCTGCTACCCCGCGCTGGCCGCCGTGCCGGAGCCCGTGGACGTGGTGATCGTGTCGGTCCCCGCGCGCGACGTCGTGGCCGCGCTGCGCGAGTCGGCAGAGAAGGGCGCGAAGGGGGCGATCGTTTACTCGTCCGGCTTCGCGGAAGTCGGGGCCGAGGGGGGAGCCCTTCAGGACGAGATCACGCGCGTGGCCCGGGAGGTGGGGGTGCGCGTGATCGGACCCAACTGCCAGGGCCTCGCCGCCTTCCACCGCCGCCTGAATCTGAGCTTCTCGTCGACGCTCATCGACCTCGGCCCGCCTGGCCACGTGGCCCTGGTGGCGCAGAGCGGGGCGGTGGGCGGCATGCTGTACGCGCTCCTCCGCGAGCGGGGCGTGGGTCTCTCGCACTGGATCAGCAGCGGCAACGAGGCGGACATCAGCATCGCGGAGTGCCTGGAGTTCTTCGCCGGGGACCCGCACACGCGGGTGGTCGGCGCGTACGTCGAGAACATGCGGGAGGGCCGGCGACTGCTCGACGCCGTGAGCCGCGCCCGGGAGGCCGGCAAGGCCGTCGTCCTGCTCAGGACCGGACGGTCGGCCCAGGCGGCGCGCGCGGCGCGATCCCACACGGGCGCGATGGCGGCCGAGGACCGGGTGGCGCGCGTGCTCCTGGCCCGGGCGGGGGCCGTCGATGCGAGCGATCTTCACGAGCTGGTCGACTGCCTGGAGCTGTTCTCCCGGACCCCCGAGCCGCCGGGGCCGAGGATCGGCCTCCTCACCAACTCCGGCGGCCTCGGCGTCATCATGGCGGATGCCTGCGCCGACCTGGGGCTCGATCTGCCTCCGCTGTCGGACGGCCTGCAGCGGGCGCTCAGGGAGTTCCTGCCCGCCTTCGGCGCGACGGCCAATCCCGTGGACGTGACGGCCCAGATGCTCTCGGACCACGCCCTCCTGTCGCGGTCCATGGAGGCACTGCGGGACGCGGCGGAGCTGGACGTCGTGGTCGTCGCGCTGACGATGCTCACGCGCCTCTATCCCGTCGATCGGATCGCGGCCGATCTCATCCGGCTCAGCCGGGAGGCGTCACGGCCGATCCTGGTCTGCTGGGTTGGCGGCGTCGCGGAGGTCGTGGAGACGCTCCGCGGCGCGGGCGTCCCGGTCTTCACCGACCCGACCCGCTGCTTGCGCGCGCTCGCCACCCTCGTGCGCCACGGCGCGGCGCCACGGAGACGCGTGGCGACGGCCACGGAGGTCGCGTCCCCGTCGCGGCCAGCCGACACCGTGCTCGGGCTGCTCGGGACAGGCGGCGGGCCTCTCGACGAGTACGACAGCAAGTCCGTGATCCGGGCGTACGGCGTGCCGGCGGTGACCGAGCGGCTCGCCACGACCCCCGAGAGTGCCGCGGCGGCGGCCGACCAGATCGGCTACCCCGTCGCCCTCAAGGTGTGTGCGGCCGCGATCCCGCACAAGTCGGATCACGGCCTCGTCACGCTCGATCTGAGAAGCGCGGCGGACGTCGAGGCGGCCTGCAGGGAGATGGAAGCGGTCGTCAGGCGTGCGTTTCGGGAGCCGCCGGAGCACCGCTGGCTCGTGCAGCGGATGGCGCCGACGGGGGGAGTCGAGGTGGTGCTGGGCGCCAAGCGCGACCCGATCTTCGGGCCGGTCGTGATGGTCGGTCTCGGCGGCGTCTTCGTCGAGTACTTCCAGGACGTCGCGTTCGGGCGGGCACCGGTCGATGGCGAGCAGGCCTCGGTGATGGTCCGATCGCTCCGCGCGTACCCGCTCCTCGCGGGCGCGCGCGGACGGCCGGCGACGGACGAGGCGGCGCTCGTCCAGGCTCTCGTCGATCTCTCTCGCTGTGCCTTCGACCTCAGGGAGCGGATCGCCGAAGTGGACATCAACCCCTTGATCGTCCTTCCCCGCGGACAGGGGGTGCTCGCGGTCGATGCCCTGATCGTCCGGAGCACGGCGGGGCCCCGGCCGGCCGACTGACCCATCGCGGGCAGCGTTATTGATCGCCTCGGGGCTCGCCTCGGGGCTGCCGCGCCCTCCCCGCGAGCCCGGCGGCGCCCGGGCGAGGGGGCGTTTGCCGGTCGTTTCCTGGTACCATCACAGCGGCTCATGTCGCCCCTGATCCTCGTGACCAACGATGACGGCATTCACTCGGCCGGCCTCGCGGCGCTGGCCGATGCGCTGGCCGATCTCGGCGAGGTCTTCGTCATCGCGCCCGATCGCGAGCAGAGCGCCGTCGGTCACGCCCTGACGCTCCACCGGCCGCTCCGCGTCACTCCCGCCGGCGAGCGGAAGTTCGCCGTCAACGGAACGCCGTCCGACTGCGTCAACCTCGGGGTGCTGGGACTCCTGCGCGAGACACCCGCGCTCGTCGCGGCCGGGATCAACCAGGGCTCGAACCTGGGGGACGACGTCACGTACTCGGGCACGGTCTCGGCGGCGATGGAGGGAACGCTGCTCGGCGTCCCGTCGGTGGCGGTGTCCCTGCAGAGCCCGGACCTCGCCTACGCGGAATCGGCCCGCATCGCCCGGCTGGTGGCGGCGCGCGTCCTCGTCGAGGGCTTGCCGCCGCGGACGCTCCTCAACGTGAACGTGCCGGCCGCCCCCCCGAAGGGGATCCGGCTGACCCAGCTCGGCCATCGCGTCTACACGGAGAAGATCGTCGAGCAGACCGATCCGAGAGGCCGCGCGCATTACTGGATCGGCGCGGGACCTCCGCAGTGGGACCGGAGCGACGGCACGGACATGGCGGCCATCCACGAGGGCTACGCGTCGATCACCCCGCTGCATCTGGATCTCACGTCCTTCGGCGCGCTGGCGCGCATGGCCGACTGGCCCCGCGCCCTGACCGCGCAGTACAAAGCTCGGCCGCGTGGGCCAAAACGGTAGCGACGCCCGCGACCGGCAGCGCGAGCGTGATCAGATGGTCGACGAGCACCTCGTCCCCCGTGGGATCTCCGATCCCCGGGTCCTCGCCGCGATGCGGAAGGTCCCCCGGCACCTCTTCATCGACGAGGCGCTGCGCGACCGCGCGTACGGCGACCACCCGTTGCCGATCGGCGAGGGGCAGACGATCTCGCAGCCGTTCATCGTGGGCCTGATGACGGAACTGCTCCGCCTCACCGGGACGGAGAAGGTGCTCGAGGTCGGGACGGGCTCGGGCTATCAGGCCGCGGTGCTGGCGGAGCTGGCGCGCCGGGTGTGCACGATCGAGCGGATTCCTGTGCTCGCCCAGCGCGCCCGGTCCGTCCTGGAGGGTCTCGGGTACACGAACGTCTGGGTGCGGGTCGGGAGCGGCACCATCGGCTGGCCCGAGGAAGCTCCCTTCGACCGGATCGTGGTCACGGCCGGCGCGCCCGCGGTGCCTCCGCCCCTCGTCGAGCAGCTCGCCGACGGTGGCCGCATGGTGCTGCCCATCGGTGACGTGGCGGGCCAGACGCTGACGATCGTCGAGAAGGTCGGCGGCCAGGTGCGGACGACGCCGCACTCCGCCTGCGTCTTCGTCAAGCTCATCGGGAAGTACGCGTGGGAGAGCTGACGACGCCGGCGCGGGGTGAAGGTGATATCATTCCACCGATCGGGGCGTGGCTCAGCCTGGTAGAGCGCACGGTTCGGGACCGTGAAGTCGGAGGTTCAAATCCTCTCGCCCCGACCACTTCTCAGCTTCCGGGTCCCCCGCGGCCGGATCAGGGTCGTCCTCGGTCATGATGGCTGCCGAGATCATGGTGGAAGGCCGGGTGCAAGGCGTGGGGTTTCGCAACTACGTCCAGCGCAAAGCATCCCTGCTCGGGCTCCACGGCTACGCGATGAACCTCCGGGACGGACGGCTGCGCGTCCGGGCCGAGGGTGCGCGCGAGACGATCGAGGACCTGGTCCGCGATCTGCACAAGGGGCCGCCGCTCTCGCGTATCGAGCGCGTGGCCGTGACGTGGCTTCCGCCCTCCGGACGCTTTCCCTCCTTCGCGATCCGGTACGCCGAGTTCGACCCGTGAGGCGCGGGGCCCGCCGCACCCCCCGCCGGCTCGTGCTGGTCGCGGTTGGGCTCCTGGTGGCGTCGGCTCCCGCCGGCGGGGGCGAGCCGGTCTCCCGCGCGGCGGCGGCTGAGCGGCGGGACGAGCGGGTGCACGTCGTCAAGACAGGCGAGTCACTCCGGACCATCGCCGAGCGTTACCGCCTGCGCGTCGAGGTCCTCGTCGCGGCCAACAGGCTCCCAGGCCCCAAGGCGCGCCTCCGGCCCGGTCAGAGACTTGTCATCCCGCGGGCTCGGGCGCCCCTCCCGCGGGCCCGGCGCACGACGAAGGTGCCGTCCGGCATGATCCTCTCGATCCCGGACTTCGACGGACGCCTCCTGGCATTCGAGTGGCCCGTGGAGGGGACCGTCATCTCCCAGTTCGGTCACCGCCTGAGTGGCTGGCACCGCGGGCTCGACATCAAGACCGAGATCGGGATGCCGGTCCTCGCGGCGGCCCCGGGCGTCGTCGTGACGAGCGGCGTCGAGTACCGCTACGGCAACGTCGTGAAGATCGAGCACGCGGAGAGCTTCATGACCGTCTACGCGCATCACCTGCAGAACTTCGTGACGGCCGGCGACGTGGTGCGGGCGGGGCAGGTGATCGGTCAGATCGGCCGGACCGGCCGCGCGAGCACGTATCACCTGCACTTCGAGATCCGCTGCGCCGGCAACGTGTACAACCCGCTCTACCTCCTCCCGTCGCCGCCACGCATGACCGAGGTTGGTGACACCGGCGAAGAGGCCAACGATGACGAGTGAGGCGGACGGGCTCGTCCCGGACGAGCCGCTCGAGCCGCTGCTCGACACCGTCGACGGCGCGGTGCGGCCCCAGAGCCGCGACACGAGCCGGACCAACCTCGCCGTGTACCTCGGGGAGATCAGCCGGGTTGCCCTGCTGGACCGCGACGAGGAAGCGGCACTCGCGACGCGCGTCCGGGCCGGCGACGCGGCGGCGAAGACCCGCCTGACCGAGGCCAACCTCCGCCTCGTCGTCCACATCGCGCGGCGCTCCATGAATCGCGGCCTGCCGCTCCAGGACCTGATCGAGGAGGGCAACCTCGGCCTGATGCGGGCCGTCGAGAAGTTCGACCCCGCGCGCGGCACCCGCTTCTCCACCTACGCGACCTGGTGGATCCGACAGGCCGTGGTCCGCGCCCTCGCCAACCAGGCGCGTACGATCCGGCTGCCCGTGCACGTCGGGCGGCTGCTCGGCCGCTACCAGCGCGCGCAGCAGCGGCTCACGCAGGCGCTCGGGCGCCCGCCCGCGGTCGAGGAGGTCGCGCGCGAGCTCCGCGTGCCGGTCGGGCAGCTCGCGAAGCTGGAGGAGATCCGCCGCCCGCCGGTATCGCTCGACACACCCGTGAGCAGCATCGTGGCCGATCGCAGCGCCGCTCCTGCCGGGACGCTCGGCCGGCTCCTCCAGAACGGGAGCGAGTTCGTGGGGCTGCTCGACGATCTCGCCGAGAACGAGCGGCGCGTGCTCCGGCTCCGGTTCGGCCTGGACGGCTCCGCGCCCCAGACGCTCGAGGCCATCGGACTGGAGTTCGGCCTGAGCCGCGAGCGCATCCGCCAGATCGAGGAGGCCGCACTCGGCAAGCTTCGCGCCATGCTGGCCGCACGGGGCGTCGACGCGTCGGATCTCCTGTAGCTGGGCGCGTCGTGGCGGCCGAGATCGCGGGGGCCGGGTGGCCACGGCCGCTGGGTTCATCGTGGTCTACGCGGATCACCGGCGCCAGGGGACCTCGCCGGGTTCGCCTGCCGCCCGCCCCTGCCGGTCCTGGTGATGCACGGCGCCAAGGACGACCATTTCCCGGGCTACGGCGCGCAGATCGCGGCGTGGTGGGCCCGGTGCAACCAGTGCGACCGGAGGGCGACACGCGGGCTCGCCAACGGATGCATCGCCTGGGCGACCTGCGCGCGCGGCGCTCCGACCGTGTACTGCGAGGGGACCGGCGACCACGGCACGTGGCCGGGCCTCAACGACACGCTGGTGCGCTTCTTCGTCGAGGCGAGGTGATCGCTCGGGGCCCGGCCGAGGTGAGCGCCACCCAGACGCGCGAAACCCGCGAAGCCGCCACCGCTTGCGACCCCAGACCAAAGTGTGCGA
>CAZWXA010000140.1:6618-9049 GCA_964637755.1 uncultured bacterium
GATCGGCAGTCCAAGGATAAGCGCGATGGCGGGGAGATCTCGCTGACCTTGTCCGGCGGCAGTGTTCCGATGCGGTGAACCAGGCGACGCGGGTCGAGCGCGCGGATTTGATGACAGAGCGCGACGGAATCCCTTTGGAGTCCCGCGATGCCCTCCGCGAGAACGACCGCTGTCGCAGAGCCCGCGCGCTGAAACTGGCCCGTCAGCGGAACGATGATCGTCGTCGAAAGCCAGCTGAGGTCATCGACTTGGAGAACGACAACCGGGCGCCGCCCGGCCTGCTCATGGCCCTGCGGGGGCTCCCCCAAGTCGGCCAACCAGACTTCGCCACGGCGAACCGCCATCAGGTGAGGTCGTCACTCGCGAGGATCCGTCGATAGTCGTCAAGTCCTGACTCGGCCAGGAGCCAATCCTCCTCGTCGGAGGCTGCTCGATCCGGCCCGCGGAGGTGTCGCGCGTGCTCGGGCGCCTCGGGAATCGGGCCGGGAGCCGGCGCGGCGCTAAGCGCCCCGATCTGTCTGGCGAGATGGTAAGCGCTGACAGCGTAGCCCCGGCTCCACCTTACGAGATCGACAAGGTTCTCCAGGCGTCCCCGACGGTTGTCCGCCGGCCCGCTCGCCAGCGAGAAGAGAACGGCTGACGCAACCATCATGTAGGCGATGACCTGTGTGGCCCATTCTCCCGTTACCGGCTCCTCGAGCCGGTCAGGCCCTCGGCTCCGAAGCCACGGCACCGTGGCAAGGGAGGTACGCTTGATCGTCCGGAGCCCGACCAACATCGTGGCCGTCACATCCTCCCCCATTCGCGCGGAGCCAGAATCGCGAACCAGGCGTTCGGCCTCTTCGAATCCGAGACTCGTCAACCTCGAGACCCGCAGAGGATCGCTGCCCAGTACTGAGAGGACGACGAGCGCCATCGCCAAATGATCGCCCGCGAACACCGGATACAGGGTTTCGACGCTCCTCGCCAGCTCAGTCCGACTCGGTGCACAGAGGAGCGGATCGAAGACCTGCACCTGAATCTGCCCACTCAGTGCCCCGAGGACCTCACGAATCGTCGCTGGCAACGTGCGGAACGCTAGCGAGGTCCCGCCGGGGGGCAGCACCGTCACCGCGTCGATCCAGACCGGCCGGCACGGGATCTTCGGAGCAGTCATGAAGTTCAGCACCGGTTCAGTCTAGCACCCCCGCTTTCTCCTTGTGGTGCGTGGCGCGCCAGGCCCCGCCCGCCGCAACCAAGAATCCAAGATGCAGACCGCCCGTCGATCGGCGACGGCGTTCGTTGGACCGGGGTTGTTCGCGGCCGGGAGTGACACCGGATGGGCACCACGCCCTAAGCGCCGGACAGTGGACCACACCGTAAACATGCTATCTTCAAAGGTAGCCCCCGTAGCTCAGGTGGACAGAGCAGCAGTTTCCTAAACTGCGTGCCGGGTGTTCGAGTCACCCCGGGGGCACCACCAAATCAACTACTTGGGGTCGCGTTCGTCTGCGTCGGCGGGAAGTGGTTGCGCGGGGGTTGCGTTTAGTTCCCTACCGGCCTCTTCGATCGTCTCGGCCAGCGCCTCGACGTGGTGCCGGTCGGCGCCGGGCTCGAAGTGGCCGTAGAAGTCGACCGTCACTTGGATGGACGAGTGTCCGAGCTGGCGAGACACGTAGGCGATGGGCACGGCCCGCCGGAGCATCATCGACGCATAGGTGTGGCGGGTGTCGTGGACGCGAACGTGGCGCACGCCGGCTTTCTGGAGCAGTGGACGCCACACCCGGTCGCGGAGCCATGCGTCGTTCAGCGGCTTCGCCGGGTCGGTCGCCGACGGAACTACCCACGGCGACACCTCCCGGCCCGCGACGGCAGCCTCAGCCTGCCGGATCGAGTGCAACTCACGGAGACGAGCGGTCAGCGAGGCGGGAACATCGATCGTCCGCAGCTTGCCGCTCTTCGGCGTGTTGACGATCCATCGGCCACCCCGGACGGCGACTGTGCGCCGTAGGTCGATGACGTTCCGCGGCCAGTCGATATCCTCCCACTGGAGCCCGAGCAGCTCGCCTTCACGCATGCCCGTGTAAAAGAGCACCCGGACGGCCAGCTCGTGATCCGGGTACCACTTGGCAGCGGCGCGGAGCACAGCGGCCACGTCTGCGGCGTTGAGAACTACGACGTGCTCCCGGGGATCGTGGCGGACGTCGAAGAACCGCCCGAACCGTGCGGCCGGATTGTTAGGGATCAACTCGTCAACCTGGGCCTGGTACATCACCGCCCGCAGCGTTGCCACCATGTTCTTGACGGTGTTCCTCCCGCGGGGCGCCACGCACGCCTCGCAGTCGCGTCCCGGGTTCTCGTGCTTGGCACACGCCCGGCCGTTGAGCTTCTCGGCGACGAACGCCCGAACGTGCGCAGGTTTGATATCGGCGAGGGGCAGTGCAGCGAACGT
>CAZWXA010000141.1:0-1109 GCA_964637755.1 uncultured bacterium
CGACAGGACCCGCGCGGCCGGTGTCCAGGACCGCCAGCTCATGAATAGTACGGACCTAACGCAGGTGGGCGAGCCGGGGCCAGAGGTCCGGGTTCCCGAGCACCTTCGGTTTCTCGCCGCGGAGGACGCGGAGCATCTCGCCGGCGACCTGCAGACCGATGTTCCGGTTCGCCTCCTCGCTCACGCCGGCGATGTGCGAGGTGGCGACGACGTTCTCGAGGTTGAGGAGCGGGTTGTCGACGGGGTTCGGCTCCTCTTCCCACACGTCGAGCCCGGCCGCGCGGATCTTCCCCGTCGCGAGCCCCTCGAAGAGCGCGCGCTCGTCCTGGGTCTTGCCGCGCGAGGTGTTCACGAAGACCACGCCGTGCTTCATGTTCGCGACGGCGCCGGCGTCGATGATGTGATGGGTCTCGCGCGTGTGCGGGGTATGGACGGTGATCAGGTCGGCCCGGGCCAGGAGCTCCGCGAGCGGGACCGGCTCCGCCTCGCGCGCCCGCATCTCGTCCTCCGGGACGTAGGGATCGTAGCCGAGCACCTGCATGCCGAAGGCCCGGGCGATGTGGGCCACGCGCCGGCCGATGTTGCCGACACCGATGATGCCGAGCGTCTTGTCTCGGAGCTCGAAGATGCCCCGGGCCCGTCCCTCGACCCACTCCCCGCGCCTCGTCATCCGGTCGATCGCGATCGTCTTCTTTGCCGCCGCCAGCATCAGCATGATCGCGTGCTCCGCGACCGCGTCGGAGTTGGAGCCGGGGGCGTGCACCACCGGGATGCCGAGCCGCGTCGCGACCGGCAGATCCACGGTGTCGAGGCCGACCCCGTAGCGGCCAACGACCCGGAGCCGTTTGCACGAGGACATCACGCGCTCGGAGCAATTCGGCCGGATCCTGAAGAGGATCCCCTCGGCCTCGCGCGCGCCGTCGATGAGACCGTCCTCCGTGAGGTTCTCGCAGACCGTCACCCGCGCTTCGGTTTCCAGCAACGCCCTGCCGTCCGGGTGAATCGGGCCGGCGAGAACGACCAGCGGCGTCTCCGTGGGGGCCATGGTGTCTCCTTCCGTTCGCGTCGTTCTGTCCGCTTCGTTGTCGATGCGACGAAACCGCCGGGCG
>CAZWXA010000141.1:1209-9034 GCA_964637755.1 uncultured bacterium
GGGCCGCGTCTCGCGGAGGACGCGCTCACGCGGAAACACGGCGTGATTATAATACGCGGCATGACGACACTGGTGACGGGCGCGTTCGGCTGCATCGGCTCCTGGGTGATCCGCGGCCTGCTCGCCAGGAGGGAGCGGCCGGTCGCCTTCGACCTCGCGGTCGATCCCTGGCGCCTCCGCATGGTCGCCGGTCCCGACGTCGCCGAGCGCGTCACCACCGTGCGCGGCGACATCGCCGAGCGCGACCACCTCGTCAAGGCGGTGGCGGAGCACGGAGTCCGGCGGATCATCCACCTCGCGGCCTGGCAGGTGCCGCTCTGCCGCCAGGACCCGTCGCGCGGCGCCCTGATCAACGTCGTGGGCACCACCAACGTGTTCGAGGCCGTGCGGGCGCACCCGGGCCAGATCCCGCGCGTCGTCTACGTCTCGTCGGCGGCGGTCTTCGGCGCGCCACACCTCTACCCGCCGGGCCCGCTGGCCGACGCGGCGCCCCATCGGCCCGCCACCCACTATGGCGTCTACAAGGTGGCCAACGAGGAGAGCGCGCGCGTCTACTGGGAGGAACACGGGATTCCCTCGTCCGGCTTCCGCCCGCTCTCGGTCTACGGCCCCGGCCGGGACTTCGGGGTGACGGCCGCGCCCACGCTCGCGATGAAGGCTGCCGTGCTGAAACGCCCGTACCGTATCCCGTATGGCGGCCGGACCGACCTCGTCTACGCGGAGGACGTCGCGACGGCCCTGCTCGCGGCCAGCGACGCCGCGCTCGACGGGGCCCGCGTCTACAACCTCCACGGCGAGGCGGTCGCCATCGCCGACGCCGTCCGGCTGATCCACGACGAGTGCCCCGGTTCCCGGGGCCTGATCTCGCACGACGAGCTGGCGACCCCGTTCGCCGAGGCGCTCGACGACGCCGGCTACCAGCGCGACCTCGGCCCGCAGCCCCGCACGCCCCTCGGGGACGGCACCCGGCGGACGCTCGACGAGTTCCGGCGCCTGCAGAAGGACGGGCGGCTCGACGCCCGGGAGCTCGGGGGCTGACGGCAGCTTCACCCTCTACCAGACCTTCGGCTTCCGGACGGTCGGCACCTACACGGAACAGGGGCTGCTCGACGGCCGCTGGGTCGACACGGTCGTGATGGAGAGGCTGCTCTGACCGCCCGCCTCGCCGGCATCGGCGGCGGGTACGGTCACTGCCGCGTGTAGAGGCGGAGAACACCGAAGGCGACCGTCGCCAGGACGACGATCGCGGCGAGAGCCGTCAGCACCACGTCTCGCATCCGGCTCATGCGTGCCCCGCGATGGGAGCCGGCCGGAGTTTCTGCATCAGGAGCCCGCTCGCGAGCAGCACGAGCCCGACGGCATCGGTCATCGCGCCGGGGTGGATGAGGAGCAGGGCGGCGACGACGAACACGGCGCGCTCGAGCCAGGTCGCCCGCCGCAGGAACTGTCCCTCCAGCCCCGCCGCGAGGGCGACGACGCCGATGGCGCCGGTCGCAACGGCCCGCAGCACCTCGGGCCAGGTCCCCTCGAAGAGGAGCGCCGGGGAGTAGACGAAGAAGAACGGGACGATGAAGCCGGCCGCCGCGAACTTGAGGGCCTGGAGACCGGCGCCCCAGAGGCCCGCGCCGCCGATCGACGCCGCCGCGTAGACGGCCAGCGCCACCGGCGGCGTCACCGCCGACAGGCACGAGAAGTAGAAGGCGAACATGTGGGCGGCCAGCGGCGGCACGTGGAGCTTGATGATGGCCGGGATCAGCAGGGCCGCCTGCATGATGTAGGCGGGGGTCGTCGGCATGCCCATCCCGAGGACGATTCCGGCGAGCATGGTGACCACGAGGGCCAGCATCAGGTGGCCGCCCGCCAGGTCGACCAGGAAGCCGGTGAACCGGAGTGCCAGTCCCGTCTGCAGCACGATGCCGATCACGATCCCCGCCGACGCGCACGCCATGGCGACCGGCACGGTCTGCACGGCCGCCTCGCGCATCGCGTCGAGACACGCCCGCCACCTTAGCCCCCGGCTCGGCCGCATCCACGAGAGCAGGATCACGGCGGCCGAGGACACGATCGCCGCGTAGGTCGCCGTGTAGCCGGCGCCGAGCAGGATCAGGATCACCAGCACGGGCCCGAGCAGGTGACCCTCCCGGCGAAGCGTCTCCCGCAAATCGGGCAGCTCCTCCCGCGGAATCCCGCGCAGCCCCGTCCGCATGGCGTTGAAGTGGATCGCGGCGAAGAGCGCGCCATAGTAGAAGATCGCCGGGATCACGGCGGCGATCATCACCTTCGAGTAGGAGACACCCAGGAACTCCGCCATGACGAAGGCGGCGGCCCCCATCACGGGCGGCATGATCTGTCCGCCCGTCGAGGCCACCGCCTCGATGGCGGCCGCCGCCTCGGCCTTGAAGCCCGTCTTCTTCATCATCGGAATGGTGAGCCAGCCGTCGACCATGACGTTGGCGACGGCGGAGCCCGAGATCGTCCCGAAGAGGCTCGACGAGACCACCGAGACCTTGCCGGGCCCGCCGCGCGCTCCGCCGGCGATGGCGTTGGCGAAGTTCATGAAGAACTGTCCCGCGCCGGACTTTTCCAGGAACGCGCCGAAGACGATGAACAGGATCACGTACGACCCGGCGACGGCGAGCGGGATCCCGAAGATCCCCTCCGTCGTGAAGTACGTCTGATCGATGAGCAGCTCGAGGGTGAGGCCCCGGTGGTGGAGCACGCCCGGCAGCCACGGTCCGCCGAGGCCGTAGGCGATGAAGCAGAGCGCCACGATCGGCAGCGAGGCCCCGATCGTCCGCCGGGTGGCCTCCAGCACGAGGAGGATCGCGAGGCCCCCGATGACCTTGTCGCTCGTGGCGAGCGGATGGGCCGTCGGAAAGCGGGTCACGACGTAGTCGTAGTAGCGGAACATGTAGCCGACGCAGCCGACCGAGAGCGCCGTGAGGGCCAGGTCGGTCCACGGGATCTCGGCCGGGGCCGCTCCCTTCGCGCGCGGGAAGAGGAGGAACGCCAGTACGAGGCTCTGCCCGAGGGTGATGAGCAGCAGCGCCTGCTGGTCCGGGACGTACCACGTGAGGCGCGCGTAGACGTGGTAGAACGCCATCACGGCCGCGAGGCCGCCGACGAGCGTTCCGGGATAGCCCGCGAGCGCGCGCACCGGGCGGCTACTTCAGGAGCCCGACTTCCCTGTAGTACCTGGCGGCGCCGGGATGATACGGCAGACCGTAGTCCTGCGCCATCTCGCGCGGCGTGACGCCGGCCATCACCCGGGTGACGTTCGCGAACTCTGCCCGGTTCTCGATCACCGCGCGGGTCACCTTGTAGACGACGTCCGCGGAGACGGTCGAGGACGCGATCAGGATCGTCGGCGACTGGAACGTGGCGACCTCACCCTCGATCCCCTGCTCCCGGTACGTCCCGGCCCTGATGACGTGGCGGATGAACCCCGCGTTCATCTGCCTGATCGCCGCGAACTCCGCGTCGGAGACCGACAGCATCCGGAGCTTCCTCGCGGAGCCCAGGTCCTGCACGAACGACGCCGGGACCGTCGTGAACCAGCCCATCGCCACCGCCTGGCCGTTCTTGACGACCTCGGCGTTCGTGGCCACGGGCCCGAAGCTCTTCGGCCCGAGATCCTCCAGGCGCATGCCGTTGGCCCGGAGGACGACCTCCCAGCCGTCCGCCAGGCTCGTGTTGCCGCGAGCCGGAAGCGCCACCGCTTTCCCCTTGAGGTCGCGGACCGATCTGACCGGGCTGCTCGCCGGGACCACGAGCTGCCAGACGTTGGGATAGAAGGACGCGACGTAGAGGGGCCGATCCGTCTGCTTGCCGGCCCAGACCCCCCGTCCCGCGCGTGCGTCCGCGAGAACGCTCGTCATCGACCAGCCCATCTCGGCCTTGCCGCTCCGCATCTTCTCGATGTTGACCAGCGCGGCGCCGGGCTCGACCTGGACGTCCAGTTCCGGGAACTTCCTCCTGATGGCCTCGGCCGCCGCTCCCGCGAGGGGAACCCAGGCACCGCCAGTCGGGCCGGACGTGAACACGAGGCTCACCGTCTGCTCGGCGCCGGCGTGGAGAGGCGCAAGGAGGGCGGCAATGACCAGGAGAGAAGAGACGACAGCCATCACGGGCCGGAGGCCTGCCGTTCGCGGGTCGGCTGGCGAAGCGCCTGTCAGAGCGGCCGCAGGGTGCCGGCCGCGTCGAACCCGAGCTCGGCCGGCTCGCCGGCCCGCTCGAGGCGCTCGTGCCTGGCGACCTCGGGCAGCAGGGACTCCGACACCTCGATCTCGCCGAGCATGAGCGTGTTCTTGATCCTGACGACCCGGGCTTCGCGCTCGGGGGCCAGATAGCCGGTGCAGGAGAGCGCGGCCTCGATCGCCTCGAGATCGGTATCGAACGCAGGCGGGAGCTTGGCGCCGCTCGGGGAGCACGCGGCCAGGCAGTTGATCAACGTCGCCTTCATGTCGATCTTCTCGACGAGCTTCTTCGTCGTGAAGTCGGCGTTGCCGATGCCGGTGGCGTTCCCGTAGGTGTTGTCCGTGAGGTCGAGCGCCACGATCCACAGGATCTTCGGGTCGTTCGGGAACTGCTCGTGGGGGTTCGAGGGCCGGCCAATGACGTTCGTGTCCATCCCGGCGCCCGAGACGTTCTTGCCCATCTGCTCGACGATCAGCAGGTCGAAGACCGGGAAGGGCAGCCGAGCGAGGTTCGCGCGCGCCTCCTTGAGCAGGCGGCGCTCCCCTGCCTCGAGGTTCGCCGCGTCGAAGGCCTCGATGTACGCGGTCTCGTCGTAGCTGTTCTCCACGATGCCGAGGCCGAACGCGATCTTCGCCTTGGCGAGCATCTCGCGGCCGACCGTCGTGATCACCGTCTCGTAGCCGTGCCGGACGTTCGCACGGTGGTACTGGATCGCGCCCCTGTACTTGCCGAGTCCGATCGTCATCATCTTGAAGAGCCCGGACTCGATCTGGCCCTTGAAGTCCGTGTGGGGCTTGACGCGGTTGATGAGCCCGATCCAGTCGGCTTCGGCCGCGCCCTTCTCGAGCCAGACCGGCACGTCCAGGGCCTCGCCCACCTGGACCACGTCCATGGTCGCCCTGCATGGCACCCCCATGGTCTGCTCGGTGATCCCGTAGTGATCGAGGACGGAGAGCTGGCCCTCCGGGGTGCCGCCGCCGTGGCTCCCCATGGCCGGGAAGATGAAGGGCTTCGCCCCGATCTCCTTCAGGGAGTCCACCGTGGCCTTGACCACCCGGGCGTAGTTGGTGATGCCCCTGCTGCTGGTCCCGATCGCCACCACGTCCCCGCGCCTGATCGGGTGCCCGCACGCCTGGAGCGTCGCGCGCGTGGCTGCCGGAATGTCGGTGACGACCGGTCGGGCGAAGCGCTGCCGGATTCGGATCATTCTCGGGAGTGCCATAGCGGTCTTATAGTCCCGGCTCGCGGGCAAGTCAAGCCTGAAATGCCCGTTTCCGCTTGACTTTTCTCCGGACTGACCGGTATATGTAGGGCGGTTTTTCATGGATCGACACCCGTCCCGGGGTATCACGCTCGGTCTCGCGGTCCTCCTGCTGTTCGCGGGGGGCTGCGGACTCCTCAAACCCCGCCCGACGGCCATCCTGCCGGCCGAGGAGCTCTACCAGCTCGGCGAGAAGGAACTCGCCCGGAAGCGGTACGACGACGCGCGAACCCGCTTCAAGGACATCGCCGCCCGCCACCCCGACTCGTCCTACGCCCCCCGCGCGCGCTTCCTCATCGGCGAGGCCTACTACCGCGAAGGCGAGTTCGACCGCGCCACCAAAGAGTTCGCGGCCTTCCTCGCCTTCTACCCGCGCCACCAGATCGCCGACCTCGTGCAGTACCGCATGGCGATGAGCTACTACGATCAGCTCAGGCCGATCGAGCAGGACCAGGGGTTGACGGCCCGGGCGCTCGAGCAGTTCAAGAGGCTCGTGAAGGAGTACCCGGAGAGCCGCTACGCCCCGGACGCGCTCGCGAAGGTCGACATCTGCCGGGGTCGGATCGCCCAGAAGGAGCTCTTCATCGCCACGTACTACTTCAACCAGGGCAACCCGGGCTCGGCGCGGCAGCGGCTCGAGCTGATCCTGAAGGACTACTCGCGGACTCTCGTCGTGCCGGAGACGCTCTACCTGCTCGCCGACGTCAACTTCCGCGAGGGGCGGACGGACGAGGCGGTCGCGCTGCTGCGCCGCCTGACCTCGGAGTACTCGCACACGGAGTGGGGCCGGCGGGCCGCGCAGCGCCTGACGGTGGCGAGGTAGCGGCATGCCGCACGACGTCGTGGACCTGCGGTCCGACACGCTGACCCTCCCGACGCAGGCGATGCGCGAGGCAATGGCGCGGGCCGAGGTCGGTGATGACGTCTGGGAAGAGGACCCGACCGTCCAACGCCTCGAAGCGATGTCGGCCGAGCGGCTGGGCAAGGAGGCGGGGCTCTTCGTCGCGTCTGGCACGATGGGCAACCTCGTCTCCGTCGTGGCCCAGACCAGGGCGGGCCAGGAGATCGTGCTGGACGCGGACTCGCACATCTTCAACTACGAGGGCGCCGGCTCGGCCGTCGTCGGCAACGTCCAGACCCGCCCCATCGGGACCGAGCGCGGCTTCCTCTCCCCTGCGCAGGTCGCCGAGGCGATCCGTCCGCCGAACATCCACATCCCCGTGACGGGCCTCGTCTGCATCGAGAACACCCACAACCGACACGGGGGCACGCTCTGCACCCCGGAGGAGATCTCCGCCGTCGCGGCCGTCGCCCACCGGGCCGGCGTCCCGGTGCACCTCGACGGGGCGCGGCTCTTCAACGCGTCGGTGGCGCTCGGGCGCCCCGCCCGCGCCTTCGCCGCGGAGGTGGACTCTGTCACCTTCTGTGTCTCCAAGGGCCTGTCGGCGCCCGTGGGCGCCCTCGTCTGCGGAAGCCGGGAGTTCATCGCGCGGGCGCGCCGGGTGCGGAAGATGGTCGGCGGCGGGATGCGGCAGGTCGGTGTGCTCGCGGCCGCCGGCATCGTCGCGCTCGAGCAGATGGTCGACCGCCTCGCGGAGGACCACGCCAACGCGCGGCGGCTCGCCGACGGGCTCCTGGCGCTGCCGGGGATCCGCGTGGATCTCGCCCGCGTGCAGACGAACATCGTGATTGTCTTCGTCGACCGCCCGGGCGGGGTGGACGAGCTCGTCGAGGGCTGCCGGGCCCGCAAGATCAGGATCCACGCCATCGGTCCCACCTCGATCCGGTGCGTGACGCACAAGGACGTGGACGAACCGGACGTCGAGCGGGCGCTGGCGGCGTTCGCTGAGATCACGGGGAGCCGGTAGGCGCCCGATGGCCGAGCGGCTCCTCGACGTGCGTGACCTGACGACGCACTTCTACACCGACGCGGGCGTGGTGCGCGCCGTCGACGGCGTCGACTTCCACATCGACAAGGGCGAGACGCTCGGGATCGTCGGCGAGTCCGGCTGCGGCAAGAGCGTCACCGCGCTGTCGATCATGCGCCTGATCCCGCAGCCGCCGGGCCGTATCGTCCGGGGGCAGATCCTCTACAACGGGCGGAACCTCCTCGACCTCTCTGCGAAGGAGATGCGGAAGATCCGGGGCAAGGAGATCTCGATGATCTTCCAGGAGCCCATGACCTCGCTCAACCCGGTCTTCACGGTGGGCGAGCAGATCGCCGAGACGCTCCGCCTGCACGAGGGCCTGAGCCGCCGCGACGCCATGAACCGCGCCATCGAGATGCTGCGGCTCGTGCACATCCCGAACGCCGACCGGCGCGCCCGGGAGTATCCCCACCAGCTCTCGGGCGGCATGCGCCAGCGC
>CAZWXA010000142.1:0-9001 GCA_964637755.1 uncultured bacterium
AGAACGAGGACGGCCAGATCGCGACGGCCCACTCGATCTCCGCCGGCCTCGATTACCCTGGGGTCGGACCGGAGCTGGCCTATTACAAGGATACGGGCCGGTTCGAGTTCGTGTCGATCACGGACGAGGAGGCCCTGGCCGCGTTCGAGTCGCTGGCACGCCTCGAGGGCATCATGCCCGCTCTCGAGTCCGCGCACGCGGTCGCCCACGCGATGAGGCTCGCGAAGGGGCTGTCCCGGCGCCAGGCCATCGTCGTCGGGCTCTCCGGCCGGGGCGACAAGGACGTCCAGGTCGTGAGCGCGGCGCTTCACGCATGAGCCGGCTCGGCGAGGCCTTCGCGGCGCTGCGCTCCCGGCGGATGCGCGCGCTGATCCCGTACTTCACGGCGGGCGACCCGTCGCTCGAGGACACGCGGCGCCTGGTCGTCGAGGCCGTGCGCCGCGGCGCCGACATCGTCGAGATCGGCGTGCCGTTCTCCGACCCGCTCGCCGACGGGCCCGTCATCCAGCGCGCGGCGCAGCGCGCCCTCGCCTCCGGGGTCACCCTGCCCCGCGTGATCGAGCTCGTCCGCGACCTCCGCGGCGAGGTGTCGATCCCGCTGGTCCTCCTGACCTACTACAACCCGCCCCTCGCCTTCGGGCTCGAGGCCTTCGCTCGGGGCGCCGCCGAGGCCGGGCTCGACGGGGTGATCGTGGCCGATCTGCCGCTCGAGGAGGCGGGGCCGCTCGCCGAGGAGACCGGGGCGGCGGGGCTCGATCTGATCCAGCTGGTGGCGCCCACCTCGACGCCGGCGCGCATGCGGATGCTCGCGCGGCGGAGCCAGGGCTTCGTCTACGTGGTCTCGCTGACCGGCGTGACCGGTGTTCGCGAGGCGATCCCGGGGGACCTGGTCAAGCAACTTCGCGCGCTCCGGCTCATCACGACGCGCCCGATCTGCGTCGGCTTCGGCATCTCGACCCCGGAGCACGTGCGCGCGGTGGCGCCGTACGTTGACGGGGTGATCGTCGGCTCGGCGGTGGTGCGGCTGGTCGAGCAGCACGCGGGAACGTCGCGGCTCGTCGACGAGGTGGGGCGGTTCATCGCCGCGATGAAGGCCCCGCTCCTCCATGGCATGGTTCCGGCGCAGTAGGGACGAGGCAGGAGGGCCCGGGCGGAAGGTCGTCATCGCCGAGGGGCTCTGGATCAAGTGCGACTCCTGCAAGGAGATCGTCTACAAGGCGGAGGTCGAGCGGGCGGGGCGCGTCTGCCCGAAGTGCCGGTACCCGTTCCGGATCGCGGCGCGGCAGCGCATCGCGATGCTGGCCGACGAGGGGACCTTCGAGGAGCGCGATGCCGGCCTCCGGTCGAGCGATCCTCTCCGCTTCAAGGACACCCGGCGCTACCGTGACCGGCTGAAGGCCGCGCGGGAGAAGACGGGCCTCACCGAGGCGGTCGTCTGCGGGATCGCCCGCATCGGGGGCTTCCCGACCGTGCTCTGCGTCTTCGACTTCGACTTCATGGGCGGCAGCATGGCCTCCGTGGTCGGCGAGAAGCTCACGCGGGCGATCGAGCTGGCGATCGACAAGCACCTGCCCGTGATCATCGTCTCGGCCTCGGGCGGCGCGCGCATGCAGGAAGGCATCCTCTCCCTCATGCAGATGGCCAAGACCGCGGCGGCGCTCGAGCGGCTCGCGCGCGAGCGGCTTCCCTACCTCTCGGTCCTGACCGACCCCACGACGGGCGGCGTGACCGCGAGCTTCGCCATGCTCGGCGACATCAACATCGCCGAGCCCCGCGCGCTGATCGGCTTCGCGGGACCCCGCGTGATCGCGGAGACGATCCGCCAGCCGTTGCCCGAGGGCTTCCAGCGCGCCGAGTTCCTCCTGGAGCACGGCCAGGTCGACCTCGTGGTCGAGCGGCGCGAGCTCCGGGACACGCTCCGCCAGCTTCTCGCCTTCTTCAGCGATCGTCCGGCGCTCCCGACATGACGTACGCCGAGGCGGTTGCCCGCGTGCTGGCGCTTCGCGGGGGCGAGCACGCGGGGATGCAGCCGGGGCTCGATCGGATCGAGACGCTGCTCGAAGCCCTCGGCCGCCCGGAGCGGCGCTTCACGATCGTCCAGGTGGGGGGGACGAACGGCAAGGGCTCCGTCTCGGCCCTGCTCGCCTCCATGGTCCGGGCGGGGGGCCGCCGCACGGGCCTGTACACGTCGCCGCACCTCGTCTCGCTGCGCGAGCGTATCCGGGTCGACGGGGAGATGATCGGCGAGGACGCCCTCGCCGACGGGGTCGACGCTCTCGGCACGCTGATCGCCCGGACCGACGCCACGATGTTCGAGGCGCTGACCGCGCTCGCGCTCGACCACTTCGCCCGCGAGGAGGTCGAGGTCGCGGTGCTCGAGGTCGGTCTCGGGGGACGGCTCGACGCCACGACGGTCGGCGAGCCGGCCGCGTCCGTGATCACGCGCATCGACTACGACCACGAGCGCTACCTCGGCACGACGCTCGCCGGGATCGCGGCGGAGAAGGCCGCCATCATCCGGAGCGGCTTCGCCGTGTCGGCCGCGCAGCCACCCGAGGCGGCGGCCGTCGTCGCCGCGCGGGCCAGGGCGGCCGGTGTCCCCCTCCTCGTCGAGGGTGTGGATCTGACCGGCAGTCTTGCCGGGCGCGACCTCGGGGGGCAGCGGGTCACGCTCGCCGGTCCCGGCTGGCTGATCCGGGACGCCCGGCTCGGGCTGGCGGGCTCGTTCCAGGTGACGAACGCCCTGCTCGCCACGGCGACGGCCGTCCGCCTCGGGGTCCCGGAGGCCGCGGTGCGGGAGGGCCTGGCGCGCGCGGAGTGGCCCGGGCGCTTCCAGGTGATCGAGGGCGATCCCCGCCTGGTCCTCGACGGCGCGCACAACCCGGGTGGCGCGCGGGCGCTCGCCGAGTCCCTCGTCGCCTACTTCGGCCACGCCCCGCTGGCGCTCGTCGTCGGCGTGTCCGCCGACAAGGATGCGCGGGGGATTCTCGCGGCCCTGGTCCCGCTCGCCTCGCGGGTCGTCCTGACCCGGTCGTCGAACCCGCGCGCCGCGGATCCCGCCGACCTCCTCCCGCTCCTGCCGGAGACGGAGGCGCTGGTCGAGATCGCGCCGTCCGCCGAGAAAGCGCTAGAGCTGGCGTACTCGCCCCCCCGGACCGCAACCATTTGTGTGGCGGGTTCGCTGTTCCTGGTCGCCGATGTCCTGGCCGTCAGGTCGCTTCGATCCCCATAATCCTTGGCGGATCGAAAAGGGGCCTGCTAGCATGGACTCCCTTTGCCTAACATGCTGCGATTATGTGTTTTTCTCGTGGTGGTCGCGATCTCCGCCCCAGCTGGAATTGCCCGCGCCCAGACCCCGCTCACGATCGAGGGCGAGGGCGGGGACATCAGCATCGTGGCCGATCGAATCGAGGAGAGCGGACCCGACAGGCTCCTGATCGCGACCGGCAACGTCGAGATCACCCGGGGGCTGGCGAGGCTCACCGCCGATCGAGTGGAGCTGAGCCGCGCCACCGGCGATGCGGTGGCCACCGGCCGCGTCATCTTCTACGACGGTCAGGACCGTCTGAGCGGCGAGCGGCTCGAGTACAACTTGCGGACGGGCACCGGGGTGATCCACGACGCCCAGGCCTTCTCCGCGCCCTACTACCGGCTCTCCGGGGAACGCGTCGAGCGGCTGGGCCCGAGTGTCTACGGCATCCGGCGGGGGATCTTCACGACCTGCGAGGACGATCCAGCGGCCTGGTCCGTTCACTTCGGATCCGCGACCGCCGACCTCAATGGCTACCTGTACGGCCGCGACGCGTCCTTCTGGGTGCGGAGCATTCCCATCATCCCGTTCTTCCCGTTCTTCGCCACCGCCCTCCGCCGCGAGCGCCAGACGGGCTTCCTGGCTCCGGTCGTGGGCAACTCGAGCCGCAAGGGCCTGTTCGCCAAGCTCCCGTTCTTCTGGGCGATCTCGGACAGCCAGGACCTGACGGTCTCGCTCGACGCGTTCTCCAAGCGGGGCGTGGGCGGCAACGCCGAGTACCGGTACATCCTGTCCGAGCGGAACCAGGGCGTGGCGACCGGGTTCTTCGTCGAGGAGACCGAGCTCGAGAACGATCTGCGCGGCTACTTCCGGGTGAGGCACACCTGGACGATCGATCCGACGCTGTCGCTGCGGGCGGACGTCAACCACGTGAGCGACGACGACCTGTTCCGGGAGTACGGCGACCGTCTCTCGGAGCGCTCGCTCCAGCGGGTCAACTCGAACCTGTGGCTGACCAAGCGCTGGGGGGACCTGAACTTCGTCGGCAACCTGTTCTGGTACGAGGACCTGACGACGCCGGTCGCGGTCGAGCTCCAGCGCCTGCCCGACCTCAAGGTGCAGTCGGCGCGCCAGCCCGTGCCCGGCCTGCCGGGTGCCCTCTGGCAGCTCGACGCGAGCGCGACGCACTTCGTGCGCGAGGTAGGCTCCGAGGGCTCGCGCCTGGACATCCACCCCCGCCTCCTGTGGCCGTTCCGGCCGTTCGCCCTCGTCACCGTCACGCCGTTCGTCGGCGCCCGGGCGACGACATACGATCAGCGGGTGGTCGGCACGGCGGTACGGGAGTCCCACTCGATCGAGGTGACCGAGGACACCCTCCGGACCCGGGCGCTCGGCGAGGCGGGAGCCGATCTCGAGCTGCGCGCCATGCGCGTCTGGGACGTCAACGCCGGGGGCTTCGCGCGGCTCGCGCACGTCGTCGAGCCGCGCCTCGGCTACACCTACGCCGGCGGCGTCAACACGGATTCACTGCCGCAGTGGGACAACGTGGACGGGCTCAACCGGCAGGACCTGATCCAGCAGGGCATCGTGGACCCGGTGCGCCACACGAGTGTCTTCGTCTCCTCGCTGACGAACCGGCTCCTCGGCAAGACGGTCGCCGGCCCGGACGAGACGCCCGCGAGATTGGAGCTGGCACGGCTGGTCGTCTCGAACGCCTACGATGCCGATCGGGGGCGACGGCCGTTCGGCGACATCCGGAGCGACCTGATCATCGACCCGAATCGCTACGTCCGCTTCCGGGCCGACGCCGCGTACAGCCTCTATCACGGCGATCCGGTCAGGAAGGTGAACTCCGACATCTCGCTCCTGCTCCAGGACCTGGCGCTGACGGTCGGGACGCGGTACGACCTGGTGTCGAAGATCCAGTTCTTCCGGGGGGAGGCGACGGGGCGCGTCTCCCGCTACCTGTCCCTCCGGGGCTCGGCGGACTGGGATGCCGACAAGGACGTCCTCGTGGAAACCCGCCTGGGCGCGGACCTGCACTTCCAGTGCTGGGCGTTCTCGGTGACGTATGTCCACCGGTCCAGCGCGAGCAACCCCTCCACGCCCGGCAGCTCGGGGTCCGACGACGAGTTCCGGTTCAGCCTCGACCTGCTCGGCGTCGGCGCGGTCGGGACCCGCACGGGAATCGGGTTCTGACCCCGCAGGTTCCGTTGCTGACGGCCGTCCTCGTCTCGCTCAGGCCGCGGCAGTGGGTCAAGAACCTCTTCGTCTTCGCGGCGCTGATCTTCGCCCAGAAGCTCTTCACCCCGCTGGTGTGGCCCGCGCTGGCCGCGTTCGCGCTCTTCTGCGCCCTGTCCAGCGCCGTCTACCTCTTCAACGACGTGGCGGACCGCGAGAAGGACCGCCTGCACCCGACGAAGCGGCTCCGGCCTGTCGCCGCCGGGGTGCTGGCGCCCGGGCCGGCCCTCGCCGTCGCCGCCGTGCTGCTCGCGGGGAGCCTCGCGCTCGGCTTCGCCCTGTCGCGGGGCTTCGGGCTGGCGGCCCTGGCCTACGCGGCCCTGCTGGTCGCCTACTCCGTCTGGCTCAAGCACGTCGTCATCGTCGACGTGCTCGTGATGTCGTTCGGTTTCGTCCTGCGGGCTGTGGCGGGGGCGCTGGCCATCGACGTCGACATCTCGGGCTGGCTCCTCATCTGCACGATCCTGCTCGCCCTCTTCCTCGCCCTCGGCAAGCGGCGCCACGAGTACATCGCCCTCGGCGCCGACGCGGCCCGGCACCGCCCGATCCTGGCCGAGTACAGCACGGGGCTCCTCGACCAGATGATCGCGGTGGTGACGGCGTCGACCGTCACCGCCTATGCGCTCTACACGATGTCGCCCGAGACCGTGGCGAAGTTCCGCACGCAGCTGCTCCCGGCGACGCTCCCGTTCGTGCTCTACGGCATCTTCCGGTACCTGTACCTGCTCTACCGGCAGCAGCTCGGCGGCAGTCCCTCCGAGCTGTTCCTGAACGACCGCGCGCTCCTGCTGAACATGCTGCTCTGGATGCTCGCCGTGCTGCTGATCGTCTACGGCCGCGCCATCCTCTGACGGGCGGGGCCGCGCATGGCCCTGGCCGGGAGACCCGCTGTCCCGGGCCGCGCCTCGCGCGAGTATTGTCCGATTGGGGCTAGAATGAAGCAGATCTGGAACATGGCTCGCGTGGAAACACTCTCGGATCAGCCGTGAACGCCTGACCTCGGCGGGAGGGACTCGCGTCGATGCGGTCGCAGGTCGCGCTCCTCCGGACCCGTCCGGAGACGGTTGTCGCCGATTACGGGCGGCTCATGCGTCTCGTCAAGTACGAGGCGACCCTCCCGCGCGACCAGGACCTGATCCTCAAGCTGAACCTCTCCTGGACCAAGTACTTCCCCGCGTGCTCGAGTCAACCCTGGCAGGTGGACGGTGTCGTCCGGACGCTGATCGAGGACGGGTACGACCCGAAGCGGCTCTTGCCCGTGGAGAACAAGACGGTCGTGACCAGTCCGCGGGAGGGCGCCCGGAACAACAAGTGGATGCCGGTTCTGGAGCGCTCCGGCTTGCCGTTCATCCCGCTGCCCGAGGTCGAGTGGATCACCTACCGCTTCCAGTCGCCCCTCCTCAAGCTGAACGAGATCTTCCCCGAGGGCATCCAGATCCCGAAGATGTACGTGGGGAAGAACGTCCTTCACCTGCCCACCTGTAAGGTCCATGGACACAGCCAGACCACGGGCGCGATCAAGAACAGCTTCGGCGGGCTCCTGCGGGAAGTGCGGCACTATGCCCACGAGTTCATGCACGAGGTCCTGGTCGATCTCATGTACATGCAGCGGGAGCTGCACCCGGCGGTCTTCGCGGTCATGGACGGGACGGTCATGGGCGACGGGGCGGGACCGCGCACCATGGTGCCCCGCGTGGGCAACCTGATTCTCGCGTCCGCCGATCAGGTCGCGATCGACGCGATGGCCGCGAAGATCATGGGCTTCGATCCGCTCTCGATCCCGTACCTCCGGATGTGCCACGACCGCGGGCTCGGCGTGGCCGACCCCCGGGAGATCGAGATCGTCGGCGACGCGGACGCGGCCGCCGTCAACATGGGGTTCAGGACGAGCCGGAGCCTGGTCATCTGGGGCGACCAGCTGATCCGCAAGGGGCCGCTCCGGCCGCTCAAGCGGCTGCTCCTGCATTCCCCGCTCGTCGTGTGGGCGCCGTTCGCGTCCAACGTGTACCACGACCTGCTCTGGTACCCGACCATAGGCGCCTCACGCATCCGCGCCTTCTCCGCCACGCCGTGGGGGCGTCTCTTCGCGGCCTACTGAGGGGCGGCGCGTGAGAAACGCCAGCGCTGGCACGACGCGGTTCACGCGGTCTGCGCGGTGACAGGGTCCGTCCGCGTTCGATTCCCGCCGAGCCCGACCGGGCATCTCCACGTCGGGAGCGCCCGGACGGCGCTCTTCAACTGGCTCTTCGCCCGCCACCACGGCGGTGTGTTCATCCTGCGCATCGAGGACACCGATCGCTCACGGTCGACGGAGGCGTCGATCGACTCGATCCTCGAGGCCATGCGCTGGCTCGAGCTCGACTGGGACGAGGGGCCGCCGGCTCCTGGCTACCGGCAGACCGAGCGCCTGGACATCTACCGGGCGCGCGCCGAGGAGCTCCTGGCCGGCGGGCGGGCCTACTACTGCGAGTGCAGGCCGGAGCAGCTCGAGGCCGAGCGCAAGGTCGCCCAGCAGAGAGGCGAGACCTTCAGGTACTCCGGCCGCTGCCGGGAGCGCGGGCTCCGCGCGGGCGCCCTGCGCCTCAGGATCCCGCAGGAGGGCGAGACCGTCGTCGACGACGTGATCCACGGGCCCGTCACGTTCGCCCATTCCCAGCTCGACGACTGGATCCTCGTCCGCACCGACGGTGTCCCGACGTACAACTTCTGCGTCGTGGTCGACGACGTCACCATGGCGGTCACTCACGTCATCCGGGGCGACGACCACCTGTCGAACACGCCGAAGCAGGTGCTCTGCTACGGGGCGCTCGGTGACGCGCTGCCCGAGTTCGCCCACATCCCGATGATCCTGGGCGCGGACCGGAGCCGCCTGTCCAAGCGCCACGGCGCCACCTCCGTGCAGGCGTTCCGCGACTCCGGAATCCTGCCGGAGGCGATGGTCAATTACCTGGCGCGGCTCGGCTGGTCGCACGGCGACCAGGAGATCTTCACGCGCGAGGAGCTGATCGAGCACTTCGACCTCGAGCACGTCGGCTCCTCGAGCGCGGTCTTCGACACGGGGAAGCTCGAGTGGGTGTCCCAGCACTGGCTCAAGCGGATGCCGCCCGCGCGCCTCGCGGAGGAGCTCCTCCCCTTCATCGAGCGCGCAGGTCTCAGGGCGCCCGCGGATCTGGGCTGGGTCGGCCGCGTGGCCGACACGCTGCGAGAGCGGGCGAAGACGCTCGTCGAGATGGCGGAGGCGGGCCGCTTCTACTTCGAGGCGCCGGCCGCGTGGGATCCCCAGGCGGCGAAGAAGTTCTTCACGCCCGACGGCATCAAGCGCCTCGACCTGCTCTGCCGGCGGCTCGAAGCCGAGGGGACCTTCGATCCTGCCCACCTCGAGCTGCTGTATCGCGGGCTCGCCGTCGAGCTCTGCCTGAAGCTCGTCGACCTCGCCCAGCTTACCCGCCTCGCCGTCACCGGCCGCACGGCCTCGCCGCCGATCTTCGAGGTGCTCGCCCACCTCGGCCA
>CAZWXA010000143.1:0-8961 GCA_964637755.1 uncultured bacterium
TGAGCTCCTCGTCACCCGACCGCGCGGGGGCCCGCCGGACGAGTGACGGGCACCGGCCGGGTCACCTGACGGAACGAGTCCAGTTCCTACAACTCGCCACAAGTATAGGTCGTTGCCTCACGCCGGCCATCGATGATCGCCGGGCGCGTCCAGATGATCAGCCTGATTCCCGTTGGATCACTCGCCCGCTGACAGACCCACCGCGCAACCTGCCGGTACACCCGGGGCTCCGGATACGGCTCGAGTCCCACGTCGTGGACCGACCACGTGAAAAGATCCAGAATGTTCTCACCGCTCTTGCGCCGCTTCACACGAGCGCGCACGTGCTCCGGCAGCCCGGCGCCGTCCGGGTCGCTGAAACGTATCACCGCTTCACTGAGGTTGCCCGAGTACAGCGACCACGAGAGATAGGAGTCCCACACGCCAACGAAGCTGAAGGCCGGCATCAGTCCGACGAGGACGAGGACGAGCTTCCCATATGCGGGCCGGACCACCTCCCGCAGCGTCGAGAAGCCGTGATCTCGGGTTCCGGCAAAGAGGATGACCACCGAGGCCGCCATCGCGACGTTCCACGGCCAGACGAAGTGGTCCCACCTGTGCCCGAGAGGTCCGATCGCGAGCAAGATGGCCGCATGCATGGCGACCGCCGCGAGCGTTGCTGCCCTCCGGTATCGTCGGCTCAGCAGGCCGAGCGCGATCGCGACCTCGAGGACCGGCACGACCACGCCGAATGACGAGGCGATGCTGCGAAGGTCTCCTGGCCAGCCGGCGACGAGCGGCTCGATCATCCATGGAAAGACGCGGCCCACGAACGTCGCGTTGATCTTCTGCGCACCGCTCCAGAAGTACGTGGCGGCGATGATGAGCCTGGCCGTGTGGAGGGCGCGGTCGCGTGCCGTCGGATCCGTTCCGATGGGATAGACGGTCAGAGTGGCGAGCAGCAGCACGTACTGGTAGATGGGAGGTTGCCAGCGAGCCTGGTCCCAGAGCATCAGGGGGACCGTGAGCACGAGAAAGAGCCCCGCGCACAGCCGCCGGTGCCCTTCGACGAGTGTCAGGATCAGCAGTATCCAGAGAGAAGCGAACCAAACGACGTCGAGGGGCGCGGGAACCCGCGGGAGCCCTGGCCAGACAGGCGCGGTGGGGTACGTTCGTGCGGAGAGCCAGAGTCGAGGGGCGAGTGCGAACGAGCTCAGGCACGCCAGGACGATGACGGCCTTGAGTGTGCGGACCCTGTGCGAATTCGCCCGATCTACTTGCGCCGCCGCCGCTTCAACCACGCGGCCACGCCCGCGGCGCCCGCACCTGCCCCCACGAGGACGATCGTGGCGGGCTCAGGAACGGCAGCCGAGGCATACGATGCGACGGGAGTCGTCAACAACTCGACGAGCGCTGCGAGAAGCAACGGCCCGAAGCGAAGTGCCATCTGCTTGCCTCCTCACTGGACGAAAACGCCATGTCGGGGGTCTTTACAGAACGATCACAAAGCCACTCCTCCCTCGACACCCCAGCAAGGCGCACGCCACTTCCCAAAAGCCAAATCTCTACAGGCTGATACGGGAGGTGGGTCCACAACGGCAGGTGGCGGTGGAGCTAAACCTGACGGTATCTATAGCTACTCTACCCGTGATTGGAGCGACCATGGGTGACATCGTGCGCATGGTCAAACATTGCGTCTGCCTCCACTACGCCTTCGGCGGCCACTCAATCTCAGGGAAGAGCTTCTGGACCTCTCCGCTGCCGACGAGCTGCGTCAAGATTCGATAGTTCTTCGCCTCAAACCGCATGCGCCCGGCGACGATCGCGGGGTGGATGCGGAGGCGTTCGGCGAGGTGCTGAGCCGCTTCGGGGGACCGCAGAACACGGGCAGGGCTTTCATTCCACGCCGACGTGGGCACCAGAGCCTCTCGCGCAGCGGCGTCGGCCTCGCTCTCGCGGGGATCTTCGTGGTCCTCGATGTCGAGGTCGTCACAGAAGCTCTCGCCGACCGTTTTGAGATGAAGCCCGACGTGCGCCAGCTCGTGCATCAGTGCGTACCAGAAGTTGTCGAGCCGGTCGTAGCGCAGCGTGAGGCCGATGACCGGCTGCTCGGTGTCGAGCAGGATAGCGGCTCCGTCGAGCCGCGTGCGCGGCAGGTGCGGCTCGACGATCAGCGCAATCCCGTGGCGCTGGAGGAATTCCTGGGCCAGCAGCGGCCCGCGGGTCGACCAGCTCAGCTGCGCGACCTCCCTCATGAAGTCTGGAGTTACTGTGCCGGGCTTGCAGCGGCCGGGAGGTCCTTCGCGCCGCGCGCGGATCGCTACACGCAACGTCCACGCGATGAGGGCGTGCTTGTCGAGGAAACGCCCGGTGCGGAGCTTCGACTTCTTGTAGAGAGTCGGGAGCGCGAGCTGGCCACCAAGCGCGCCGACGAAGCGACGCACGATGTCCTCTGGCTCGCACCGCGCGCGCGGCGAGACACCCTCCACCCAGCCGCGCGCCACCATCTCGCGGATGGGGAAGCGGTCCCACTCGACATCGCCCTCATCGAGCGCGGTACCGGGCTCCTGAAGCAGCGACTCCGCGGGGATTCCGAGGCCGCGGTGAAGCGCCCGGATCATCGACAACGTCAACGGGCGCTTTCCGGCGAGGACCTCGGAGACCTTGCTCCGGCTCCCGATGAAGGGGACGAGATCCCGCTGGGTCAGCCCCTGCTGCTCCATCCTGAATCGGATGGCCTCCAGGGGGTCGGGGGGCCGTGCCGATACCCGCTTGGACTCGTAGCCCCGAATGAGCAGCGCGAGCAGCTCCAGGCGGTCGGCGTTCGGGGTGCCGGATGCGGGGTCCCGCTCCACGAGGCGGTCGAGTTCGCTCAAAGCCTCTTCGTAGTCCGTCGAGTTCTTGATGACCTTCGTCACGCCCAGGCCCCTAGTCGTTGAACGCCCATCGGTCGTATTCGGCGTGGGTGCCGATGCGCTTCACGACGACCACGCTTGTTCGGTACGCCATCCTCGTGTCCAGCCGGTACCTGTTCCCCTTGATGTTGAACACCACGCGATTGTTGGCCAGGAAGCTCGCCGTGGGGTACCGCGCCTTGACATCGGCCAGCGTCCGCCACTCCGCGGCGTTGGCCTCGCGGACCCATGCATCGACGGCTCCGCTCGCGTCCCTGTGCACGGCGACAAATCGTTCCAGGATCAGGAGTCCCACCACCTGCACTCGTAGCCGGCCTGGCCTTTCTGGTCCCCTTGAGGGAACTATATCTTTGTTCCCTGTATGGGAACATAATAACCCGAGAGGCTGGTTTGTCAACTACTGAACTGCGTTTTCCTCTCGGCCGCCTCCAACGTGGGTCACTGTCTCGCTCATATTGGCAGAGAGCGGTGCCTGCATGTGGTCGTGAGGGGACCACCGGACCACCGACCTTGACCGGCCGAGAGCGTCATGCTAGGTCTCCTCGCGCGGGCGCGCCACGCCGTGAGAGGTTGAGCTCCATCCGCACTCCGGCGTGTCCTCCGCGAACTCGCGAGCACGGAGGGCAACGTGGCACTGAGCCGCGCGAGGCTAGCGGCGGTGGCCTGGGACGCGTGGCGTGCGCAGCGTGGTGGCCGGGCCGCCGCCGAGGCGCGCCAGCAGGCCAGGCTGGCGGACCTCGTTCGCTTTGCGCGAGCGTCGTCCCCGCTCTACCGCGATCTCTACCGAAACCTCCCGACGGACATCGTGGAGCTGCGGCAGCTTCCAGTCGTGACGAAGCCGCAGCTGATGGCGAACTTCGACACGTGGGTGACCGACCCGGCCGTGACCCGCGCGGGTGTCGGCACGTTCCTCGCCGACCGGTCGCTCGTCGGCCAGCGCTACCTCGGCCGGTACCGGGTGATGACCACGTCGGGAGTGACCGGCGAGCGCGGCGTCTTCCTGCACGACGCGGAGGCCGTGGCCGTGTACCGGACCCTCACGTTCCTCCGCGGCTGGCTGCCTCGAATGAGCCTCGATGTGCTGTGGCCGACGCTCCGACAGGGGAACCGGCTGGCGGCCCTCGTCACCCTCGGCGGCCACTATGGCGGCGCTACCGTCTTCGAGTCGGCCCGCCGCGATCATCCCTGGCCGTTCAATCGGATCCGGACCCTCTCGGTGCTGCGACCGCTGCCCGAGCTGGTGCGCGAGCTCAATGGGTTTCAGCCGGCCGCGGTCATCGGCTATCCCAGCGCCCTGCTGCTGATGGCTCGGGAGCAGCTGGCGGGCCGGCTCCGCATCCGTCCCGGGCTGGTCAGCAGCGGCGGGGACCATCTGCCGGCGGGCGTTCGCCGCGAGGTCGAGCGGGCCTTCGCCTGCCCGGTGCGCGAGAACTACGGGGCCACGGAGTTCCCGCCCATTGCCTGGGACTGCCGGCAGGGCGAGCTGCACGTCAGCCCCGACTGGGCGATCCTGGAGCCGGTCGACGGGGCCTACCGGCCCGTCCCACCGGGCCAACCCTCGTCCTCCGTCCTGCTGACCAACCTGGCCAATCGCGTGCAGCCCATCCTTCGCTATGACCTCGGCGACACCATCACCCTGGGGCTGGAGCCGTGTCCCTGCGGGAATCCGTTCCCGACCGTCCGCGTCGAGGGACACCGGTACGAGATCCTGTTCATGCGGAGACCGACCGGCCAGGAGGTCCCCCTTCAGCCATTCGGGGTCATACGGGTGGCTAACGAGACGCCGGGGGTGCAGGTGTCTCAGGTGGTCCAGACGGGAGCGGCCGCTCTGGGCGTGCGGGTGGAGGTGATGCCCGGCGCCGACGAGGGGCAGGTCTGGAACGCCCTGGCCACCCGTCTGCGAAATCACCTCTCGGCGCACGGGCTGCCGCAGGTCACGGTCGAGCGTCTTCCGGGGCCTCCCGTGCGAGATCCCGGCAGCGGGAAGCTCCGCAAGGTCCTGATCGAGCTAGACGTGCGCGAGCGTTGACTTGACGACGAGGCGCTTGCCCGACGCCTCAGGGGCGATCCGGTCGACGGTCTCGATCGTGACGTGCATGTCCGGTCCCAGGAACGCTCCCAGGGCGTGCTCCAGATCGCGGGCGACCGCGACCGTGAAGCGAGCCGTGGGGACGATTCGCAGGGTGACGGTGTCCGTCGCATGCTGGAGCGCCTGAAACTCCCGGACGTAGGGCAACGCTCCTTGCCCGTACACGAGGAACGACCCGAGGACGACGGGGGAGACGACCTTGCCCGCGGGAGTCCGGATCGCCTCCCCGAGGCGACCCTCGAGCCCCAACAGGGTCGGGAATCCCCGTCCGCACACGCAGGGCGGCCCGGCCTGGGCCCAGTCCCCGATGTCGTAGTTGATGAACGGCATCACCCAGTTGCCGAGATCCGTGATCACGACCCGGCCCGACTCGCCGAGGGCGGCGGCGCTCCCATCCTCCCGTACGACCCGGAGGATCGCGCGCTCGCCGTCGACGTGCAGGAGCTCTGGGTTTTCCGGGCAGGTCTGGGCCAGGTGGAGCACCTCGTAGCTCGAGTAGTGGTTCACGACCCGGCACCGGAAGGCCCGCGCGATGGTGGAGACCTCCACCGGGGTGAGGGTCTCGCCCGTCGAGATCACGACCCGGGGAGGGCTCGGGAGCTCGCCGCCTCCCGAGAGCAGCTCGGCGGCGAGGCGGGCGATCGACGACGGGAAGCCCCAGACGAGATAGGGGCACCGTGTCGGGAGTCGACGCACGCAGGCCAGGAGATCGCTCGCGCGGGCCTCGACACCCGACAGGACCATGGTCCGCTCTCCCAGGATGATCCGCCGCGTGGCCCGGACCCAGCGTGACCCGCCCGCGACGCTGGCCGCCGGACGCATCGACACGATGATCCGAGCCACGCCGTCGCCCGTCGCGACGCCAGCCCACTCCCAGAAGAGCAGGAAGGAGCCCAGCCGGCGATCGACGTTTGCGCGGTCCATGTAGAACTCGAGGGGGATCCCGCTGGAGCCCGACGTCGCGGCCCTGAACCGGCGGCTCGCCGGGAGGTTGCTCGCGACCACGCGGTCGGGAAAGCCGGACCGGAGGTCGGTCTTGCCGGTGAGGGGGAGGTGCGAGAGGTCGGCAAGGGCACGGATGTCGTCGGCACGGATCCTGGCCTGGCCGAGGAGGTCCCGGTAGTAGGGAACGTGGGCCGCCGCGTGGCGTAGCAGGGGGCGAAGGCTCTGGAGGGCCAGGGCCTCGAGCTCGTCGGGCGTGTGCCACTGCAGGTCGCGGAGGCGGCGGAGCTCGGTCCACGGGCGACGCCCGCTCAGGCGCTCGTAGACCGGGATCGCGATCCTCGACGCGAGACGGGAGGGGGTCATCAGAGCCAGCGTGGCGGTCGTGTCGACATCTGCCGCCGTCGATCGTGACGCCGCGAGCCCCGTCCGGTCAAGAGGCCTCGTCCGCCGCTATGCTCCCGGTCCGCCATGCCGCGACGCCCCGCGTCGGGATCGAGCGAGCGGAGAGGTCCCGCGGAGCCTCCGGCTCAGAACACCATCCGACCACGCCGACGGCCTGAAGGTCGCTCGTCTATCGAAGCGAGTACGGAAATCGCGCCTGCGGCCGGTATGTTGGACTTCGACAAGGCGAAGTTCGAGGAGCTGAAGAGGATCCTCGGACGGGAGGCGATTGGGGCGATCCTGGTCGCACGAGACCGAAAGTACCCTCTCTTCTCGGATGATCTTGGGCTTCGTGGACTCGCACGGAAGGAGTGGCAGGTCGAAGGAGTGTGGTCGCAGACGGTTCTGGCGAGCCTTCGCGAGCGGCCGCCCGCGCACCGCGCCTTGACGGCACTTGTGCGGGCGGTCAGTATTGCTGGACCTCGAACTGTCATTCCCCGGGGGGAGGGAACTAGAGATGAGACTGACGACGGTGACCATCGCCATGACGGCTCTGCTGGGCCTGTCCTGCGTGTCGGCGCAGGCGCAGACATGGAAGGTCCCGCCCGACAGCCAGCGCTGCCCGTCAAAGTGGGGCGCGGGCGACGAGCGGGGCTCGGCCAACCACATGAAGCCGGAGTCGGTGCTGCGCGCGACGCAACTCATCAAGACCGGCGAGGTGGTCGAGATCGCCCACGTGCTGAACGACAAGATGGCGTTCTTCGGCACCCGACGCTTCGACGTGCACGTCAAGCGGACGTTCATGAACCAGTTCTCGAACCGGCGTGGCAGCAACGAGGAGATCGTCATCTCCGAGATGGGCCAGGTCGGGACCCAGTTCGACGGCTTCGCGCACCAGAGCCACGAGGACAGCCACTACAACTGCTTCAAGACCGGCGACATCTCGACCCGCGGCGGCTTTACCAAGCTCGGCATCGAGAAGGTCGGCACCCTCATGACGCGCGGCGTGCTGATCGACATCGCCGGCCTCAAGGGCGTGGCCATGCTGCCCGACACCTACGAGATCACCGGCGACGACCTCGAGGCGGCGCTCAGGCGCCAGAACCTGACGCTGCGGCCGGGCGACGCGGTGCTCATCAACACCGGCTGGGGCGCGCTGTACGCGAAGGACAATCCGCGCTACGTGAAGACGTGCCCGGGCATCGGCATCAAGGCGGCCGAGTGGCTTGCCAAGCAGGACCCGATGCTGGTCGGGGCCGACAGCTGGCCAGTCGAAGTGGCGCCGAACCCCGACCCGCAGCTGTCGCTGCCGGTGCACCAGGTCATGCTGGTGGTCAACGGCATCCACCTGCTCGAGAACCTGAAGCTCGACGAGCTGGTCGCGAAGAAGGTCTACGAGTTCGCCTTCGTGATGCAACCGCTGAGGGCCCAGGGCTTCACCGGCTCGACCGTTGCGCCGGTCGCGATCCGGTAGACCGACCTCGACACGCGGGACTGGCCCGGGCTCGCGCGCGCCAAGTGCCGCAAGGGCGAATCCACGAGGTCGGCCGAGGGGGATTGAGTCTGATGACGCGCTTTGGCGACTACGCAACGAAGTACCAGACCATCCGCATGGAAAGGCGCGACGGCATCCTCCAGATGACTTTTCACACCAGCGGTGGGCCCCTGCAGTGGGGGCTCTTGCCCCACGGCGAGTTTCCCCAGGCCTTCCGCGACGTGGGCAGCGATCCCGAGAACAAGGTCGTCATCATCACGGGCACCGGCGACACCTATTCCGGTCCCCGCGCGGCCGGGGGCACCGGCATGCGCAGCACGCCGGCGCAGTGGGATCGCATCTACTGGGAGGGCAAGCACCTGCTGATGAGCCTGCTCGACATCGAGGTGCCGATGATCAGCGCCATCAACGGCCCGGCCTGGAGGCACTCCGAGATCCCGCTCTTGTGCGATATCGTGCTGGCCGCCGACGACGTCCAGTTTCAGGATTCGGCCCACTTCCCGAACGGGATGGTGCCGGGCGACGGCATGCACATCATCTACCCGCTGTTGCTGGGCTGGAATCGCGGCCGCTACTTCTTGCTGACCGGGCAAGTCCTCGACGCGCCAAAGGCGCTGGAGCTGGGCCTGGTCAACGAGCTGCTCCCTCGCCCCGATCTACTCCCGCGCGCCTGGGCGCTGGCCGAGCAGCTCGCGCCGCAACCCTCGCTCCTCCTCCGCTACACACGCGTGCTGTTTACCCAGCCACTCAAGCGACAGCTGGTCGACTACCTGGGCTACGGCCTCGCGCTGGAAGGCATGAGCGTGGTCGATCGAACCGTCACGCCGGACACGTGATGTGGTGCGCCTCCTCCATGTCGCGGTGAGATCGCCCAGCATTCGACGCTTCACCGGTCGCAAGCACGACGGGCGAACACCTCGCCGAGGCGCTGACGCGGCGCGCGGCTGCCCTGGCGGCACCGATCCAGATGTGCGACGCGCTGTCGCGCAACCTGCCCGCTCGGGACGATGGTCGCCACCTGGCTCGCCCATGCGCCGCGACGCTTTGTGGACGTGGCGGACCACTTCCCCGACGAGTGCCGCCACCTCCTCGAGACTACTCCTCCTCCTGATCCCGCCGGTCCCCATCCAGATCGACTGACCTCGATCCGAGGATCC
>CAZWXA010000144.1:0-7171 GCA_964637755.1 uncultured bacterium
TTCCTATACGCCGCAGGGAGGAGCGACCGAGCCAACGCCGCAGATGGGCCTTTTTGAGCGGCCTGCTAGCAGGCGATGCGGCGGCGGAGCCTCGCCGCGTCAGCCGCCAGCGTCCGGTTGGACCAGACCGTCAGCGCCGAGCGAGCGAGAATGCCGCGAACCGCGGCCCGCGAGAGCTTGATGCGCGTGTCGGGCGCCAGGAAGTCCTGCGAGGTGGTGAGCAGCTCGAGCGTGCCGAGCCCGATCAGGAGCGGCCACGCGCACGCGAGCCTCATGCGCACCTCGGCGCGGGGGATCCAGAGCGTGTACCGCCATGCCGCCTCGAAGTGCTCGAGGGTTGTCCGCACGAGACGCTCGAGCAGGGGACGCACCCGGCCCGCCGACCCGCGGTCGAGCAGGTCCGTCGGGGTGAGGCCGAGGGCGGCGAGGTCCCGCCGGGGAAGGTAGCAGCGCCCGATGCGGAGGTCGCGGGGAAGGTCACGCAGGACGTTCGTGAGCTGGAGCGCCTTGCCGAAGCGAACGCCGAGCCCCCTCATGAGGGGCAGATCCCAGCGCGCGAGCCGCGCCCGGTGGGCGACGTGGATCTCGGTCCAGAACTCCCCGACGCACCCGGCGACGAGATAGGTGTAGCGGTCGAGGTCGCCGGGCGTCTCGAGCGCCGCGAGGTGGCTCGCGTCGTCGCCCGGGAATCGGGTCAGGTCGAAGAGCATTCCCTCGGTGATCGTCGCCAGCACCGTCCGGACGCGGGCCCCGTCGGCGGGGGCAAGCCGGGCCAGCGCCTCGAAGCAGTCCGGGATGCGCTCGAGCAATACGCGCTCGGCGGGGTTGTCCTGAGCGGCCGCGAGGCCGCCGATGCGCGGCGGCGGTCCGGAGGCGGAGATCGCCGCGCGCAGGGCGTCGAGCTGGGCCAGGCGGTCCTGCCGGTCCACGAGTCGGGTGTCCGCGATCGTGTCGGCAGCCCGGGCGAACAGGTAGGCGAGGCCGATCGGCGCACGCAGGCTCGGCGGCAGGATCGCCAGGGAGAGGTAGAACGACCGGCTCACCTGCCTGAGCAGGTCGAGCGCCATCAGTCGTAGTCGAACGGGCGCGGCGGCGGGTCGGGCGAGGTCTTGGCCTTCTTGAGCCCCTCCTGGAACTTCCGGTCGAGCAGCTTGCCCTTCTGCCGCTCGGCCTCCAGCTGCTGCTTGAAGCGTTCCTCGCGTTCGGCCGACTGCCTGCGCAGCGAGCCGAACGCGGAGCCCAGGTCATCGGCCGTCCGCCTGGGAGGGGGAGGGTCGTGCGCGATCACCGCGGCCAGCTCGGCGTCGATCGTGAGCTTCGCCTGGCAGCACGGACAGGTGACGACGAAGGAGCGCGTCGCGGCCATGGCGTCATCACGCTAGCAGCGCCGCCCGGAACCGTCAAGCCGGTGCCCCGGAGGCGGCCGGGAGCCCCTTCCGGCTGCGCCACCGTCAAGCCGGTCTTCTCGATGAGCGATAATGGGAAACGCGATGATCCCCCCGGCGCCGGCCGAAGCCGCCGGAGAGCCTGGTGCGCACCGTACCGTGAGTGACGTGGGAGCCTTGAGAGAGCCATGAGCCAGGAGCCGGCAAGTCCCGTCCGACAGATCCTCTTCGCGACCGATTTCTCCGAGACCTCGGCCGCCTCGTCGCGCGTGGCGCTCGACTACGCGCGACGCTTCGGCGCGCGCCTGCACATCCTCCACGTGACCTGGCCAGGGTCCGATCCCGTGGCGCCGCCGCTGCTCGCGAAGCTCGGTGACGAGCTCGGCGCCACCGTTCCCGTGGTGACCGCCGTGGAGTCGGGAAATCCGGCGGCGCAGATCGTCCGGTATGCAGACCGACACGGGATCGATCTCATCGTCATCGGGACCCACGGCCGGACCGGGGTGACGCGTGCCCTGCTCGGCAGCGTCGCCGAGCGGGTGGCGCGCAGCGCCGCCTGCCCCGTCCTCACCGTGCCGAGCAAGCTGGCCGCTCCCGCCGCCGCGGCGGCGACGGAGGCGGCTCCGGAGCCGGGGCACTGCCTCGTCTGCGCCAACCCGTCCGACGACCTCATCTGCACCCCCTGTCGGGAGCGCATCCGGGGCGAAGCCATCGAGCGCAAGCAGAGGAACGAGCGCGCCGGCCGCGTCTGAGAGGGTGTGAAGTCAGGGGGGGGAGGTGAGGGGGGGAAGATGAAGAACTTCGAGGTCGCGCGCCTGTTCGACCTCATGGCCGACCTCCTCGAGCTCAAGAGCGAGAACCCGTTCCGGATCCGCGCCTACCGCCGGGCCGCGCAGAACGTCGAGTCGCTCAGCGAGGACGTCGAGGCCCTGGCGGCGCAGGGACGCCTGGACGAGGTCCCGGGGATCGGGGCGGACCTGGCCGGCAAGATCCTGGAGTACCTCAGGACCGACCGGATCAAGGACCTCGAGGCCGCGCGGAAGGGCATTCCCCCCGGTGTCGTCGAGTTGATGAACGTCCCCGGCATCGGTCCGAAGACCGCCAGGCTCCTCTACGACAAGGGAGGGATCACGGGCATCGCGGAGCTCGAGGAGCTCGCGCGGGCCGGCAAGCTGCGCGGGCTTCCCGGAATCCAGGCGAAGACCGAGCGGAACATCCTCAGGGGCATCGCCGTCGTCAGGAAGGGCCAGGAGCGCACGCCGCTCGGCCGGGCGCTTCCGCTGGCCGAGGAGGTGGCGGAGGCGCTCCGGCGCCTCCCCGGGGTCGGGCAGATCGAGGTGGCGGGATCGATCCGGCGGCGCAAGGACACCATCGGGGACATCGACATCCTCGTCACCTCGTCGAGCCCCACCGCGGTCATGGACGCCTTCGTGGGCCTGCCGCAGGTCGCCGAGGTCCTGGGCAAGGGAGGCACCAAGGCCTCCGTGCGTCACCGGGAGGGCCTCCAGATGGACCTGAGGGTCGTGGAGCCGGAGTGCTTCGGCGCGGCCCTCCTCTACTTCACCGGCTCGAAGCAGCACAACATCCGCATCCGCGAGATGGCCGTGAAGAAGGGCCTCAAGATCTCCGAGTACGGTGTCTTCGACGGGGCGACTGGCCGGCGCGTGGCCGGGGGGACCGAGGAGGAGGTCTACGCGGCGATCGGCCTGCCCTGGATCGCGCCGGAGCTGCGGGAGGACTCAGGCGAGGTCGAGGCGGGGCTCCGGGGCGAGCTGCCGGCGCTGATCGAGCCCGGGGACATCCGGGGCGACCTCCACTGCCACACGAGGGCGTCCGACGGCCACCACACGATCGAGGCGCTCGTGAAGGAGGCCGCCAGGCGGGGGTACGAGTACGTGATCGTCTCCGACCACAGCCGGTCCGCGACGGTCGCGCGGGGCCTCTCGGCCGAGGAGATGCTGGCCCACGCGAGGAAGGTCCGGGCGGCGCAGAAGCGGTTCAAGGACATCGCGGTCCTGGCGGGCACGGAGTGCGACATCCTGCCCGACGGCTCGATGGACTATCCGGACGCGGTGCTCGCCTCCCTCGACCTCGTCGTGGGCGCGGTTCACAGCCGGTTCAAGCAGCCGAGGGCGGAGATGACGGAACGGATCTGCCGGGCGCTCGAGAACCCGTACGTGAACATCCTCGCCCACCCGACCGGCCGCCTGATCGGCGAGCGGGACCCCTACGAGCTGGACCTCGACAAAGTCCTCAGGACCGCGAAGCAGCACGGCAAGGCCGTCGAGATCAACTCGCACCCGCGGCGCCTCGACCTGAACGACGTGCACGCCCGGCGCGCCAGGGAACTCGGGGTGCTCGTCGCGATCAATACCGACACCCACACGCTCGACCAGCTCGAGACGATCCAGCTCGGGGTGTCCACCGCGCGCCGCGCCTGGCTCGGGAAGGCCGAGGTGATCAATACCTGGCCCCTGAAGAAGCTCCGCGCCTGGGTGGCCCGGTCGCGGGTGAGGGAGGCGAAGGGGTGACGAGCGGGGAAGGGCGTGGTGGCCGGGCGCGGCCCGCGCGACGGATCGAGGCGCTGCGCCAGCAGATCCGCCATCACGAATTCCTCTACTACGTCAGGGCGCAGCCCGAGGTCTCGGACGCCGAGTACGACGCGCTGGTCCGGGAGCTCGGCGATCTCGAGGCGCGCTTCCCCGGTCTCGTCACTCCGGACAGCCCCACCCAGCGGGTCGCCGGCGCGCCGGCCGAGGCGTTCCGGCCCGTCGAGCACCGGGTGGCGATGCTCTCGCTCGACAATGCCATGGGCGCGGAGCGGCTCCGGGAGTTCGAGGCGCGCATCGGCCGCGCGCTCCGGGGGACGAAGGTCTCGTACGTCTGCGAGCCGAAGGTCGACGGCCTCGGCGTGGCGCTGCTCTACGCGCGCGGCCGGTTCGTCCGCGGGGCCACGCGCGGCGACGGCCGCGTGGGCGAGGACATCACGCAGAACCTGCGCACGATCTCCCGCCTGCCGGCCGTCATCACGGGGCGGCTCGCCGCCGCTGGCGAGCTCGAGCTGCGTGGCGAGGTCTTCATGCCGCGCCCCGCGTTCGAGAAGCTGAACCGTGCCCTCGGGGCGGCCGGAGAGGCGGCGTTCGCGAACCCGCGCAACGCGGCGGCCGGATCCGTCCGCCAGAAGGACCCGGCCGTCACCGCCCGGCGCCCGCTCGACCTCGTGGTCTACCACCTGAGCCACGCACGGGGGATCGAGTTCGCCTCCCACTGGGAGATCCTCGGCGCGCTCGGCGGCGCGGGGCTTCCGATCAACCCCCGGAACCAGCGCTGCCGGGACATGGATGCGGTCATCGGGTACTGCGGGCGTATCGAGCGCGAGCGGGACTCGCTCGAATACGACGCGGACGGTGTCGTCGTGAAGGTGGACGCCCTCGAGACCCAGCGGCGCCTCGGCGCGACGGGCCACCATCCGCGCTGGGCGATCGCCTTCAAGTTCGCCGCGCGACAGGGGACGACGGTGATCCGCGCCATCGAGGTCCAGGTGGGCAAGACCGGAGCGCTGACGCCGGTCGCGAAGCTCGATCCCGTGGAGGTCGGCGGCGTCGTCATCCGGAGCGTCAGCCTTCACAACGAGGACGAGATCCGCCGCAAGGACGTCCGCGTGGGCGACACGGTGCTCATCGAGCGGGCGGGCGACGTGATCCCCTACGTGGTCCAGGTGATCCGGAGCAAGCGGCCCCGGACGAACCGGCGGTTTTCCTTCCCGACCCGGTGCCCCGCGTGCGGCGGCACGGCGGTCCGGCCCGAGGGCGAGGCCCACTGGCGCTGCGTCAACAGCGCCTGCCCTGCCCAGCTCAAGGAGCGGCTCCGTCACTTCGGGTCGGGGCGGGCGATGTACATCGAGCACCTCGGCCAGGCCGTGATCGACCAGCTGGTCGAGCGGGGCCTCGTGAAGGACTTCGCCGACCTGTACGGGCTCGCGGTCGAGCCGGTCGCCCAGCTCGACCGTCTCGCCGCGAAGTCGGCCCGGAACCTCGTCGAGGCGATCGCCGCCTCGCGGGACCGCGGGCTCGCCCGCCTCCTCAACGCGCTGGGCATCCGGCTGGTGGGCGAGCACGTCGCCCGGCTCGTGGCCGCACGCCTGCCGAGTCTCGATCTCGTCGCGAAGGCCCCGGTGGAGGAGCTGGGCGCGATCCCGCGCGTGGGCCCCCGGATCGCCGAGTCGATCGCGAAATTCTTCGCGGACCCGGCCAACCGGCGCGTGTGCAAGCGCCTGCAGGCTGCGGGCGTCGTGACCGTCGAGGCCAGGGCGACCGGCGGCGAGAAGCCGCTGGCGGGCAGGACGTTTGCGCTGACCGGCACCCTGAGCGACCTGAGCCGCGACGGGGCGCGGGATCTCATCGAGCGACTCGGCGGGCGAGTCGCGGACTCGGTATCGAGCAAGACCGATTACCTCGTCGCCGGGGAGGCGCCGGGGAGCAAGCTCGACGAGGCGCGCCGGCGCGGCGTCGAGGTGCTCGACGAAGCCGCCTTCGGTGCGATGGCGAAACCGGAAGGACGTCCGGAGAGGTGAGCCCGCGTTCGTCCGTTGCGGCCATGGGGAATCGGGGTCCCACTGGGGATCAGTCGGGACACCAGGCCAAGCTCGGCGCGGACCGAGCGCCGTGAATTCCGGAGGTTCCGGTCGCGAGGCTTGGCGCCCAGGTTGCACGGTCTTGGACGGATTCGGAATGCCCAGGAGCGCGAAGGAGGATACGATGGCGCACCCGAAGCGAGCGATCACGCGCGAGATCCGAACACGCAGGCCCAAGCGTCCGGGACGTGGGGTGGACCAGGTGGAGGCCTTGACGTGGCCGGAGCGGGCGATCCGGGTCGGAGAACTGATGACCCGGCCGGCCGTCACGGTCGAGTCGACGGTGACGGTTGGCGCCGTGTGGAAGCTCATGAGGCAGCGAAAAATCCGTCACGTCCCGGTACTCGGCGGCGACGGGCGTCTGGTCGGGATCGTCACGGACCGCGACCTGCGCGAGGTGATCCTCGAGCCGTCGATCCAGGAGCAGCTCGGCAACCTCTCGAAGTCGCTCAACATCCTCACGGTCAAGGAGGTCATGACCTGGGGGGTGATCACCGTCACGCCCGAGACGGAGATTCGCGAGGCGGCCCGGATCGTCCGTGACCAGAAGGTCGGGGCGTTGCCCGTGGTGGAGGGTGGCAGGGTCGTCGGCCTCCTGAGCGCGACCGATCTCGTGAAGGCGCTCGTGGACGTGCTCGATGAGGGCGTCCTGTCCAAGCCGGAGCGCTGGCGCCACGCGGAGGGATGACGTGGGGCGATACACCTTCCTCGAGGATATCGCGCTGGCGGATTGCGCCGTTGACGTCGAGGGGAAAGACCTGGACGACCTCTTCGAGACCTCCGCCGCGGCCCTGGCCGCGTTGATGGTGGAGCCGGCGACCGTGCCGATCGCGGTCGAGCGAGCGGTCACGCTGACCGCGCCGGAGCTGGACCTCCTGCTCTACGACTGGCTGTCCGAGCTGATCTACCTGAAGGACCGTGACCGCGAGGTGTTCACCCGCGTGAAGGCCCGCGTCAGCGGCACCGGTCCCTTCCACTTGACGGCCGAGCTCGGCGGGGGTGCCATCGACCCGACGCGGATGGTGCTCGGATCGGACCCGAAGGCAGTCACGTTCCATCAGTTTGCCGTGACGCCCGTCGACGGGGCCTGGAGAGCGCGGATCGTGATCGACATCTGAGACGGCGTGAAGAGTCGGGGTGGCGGGGCGGAGCG
>CAZWXA010000144.1:7271-8951 GCA_964637755.1 uncultured bacterium
ATCGGTGGGGGGTGTCGGGGAGGAGCGGCGCTCGCTCCCCCCGACGTTGAAGAGTAAAGCCAGGGGTGGCGGGGATGGATCTGATGGTCGGGGGCATGAAGGTCAGGCCGATCGCCGACTGCGTGTGGGAGATCGCGTCCAGCGAGAAGGTCGGGATGCGGGTGCCGGCGCGCATCTACGCCTCGGAGACGCTCCTGGGCCAGATGGATCAGGGCGTCTTCGACCAGGTCACCAACGTCGCATGCCTGCCCGGGATCGTCCGGGCGGCGCTCTGCATGCCCGACGGTCACTGGGGGTACGGCTTTCCGATCGGCGGCGTCGCGGCCTTCCGTGTCGATACGGGCGTTATCTCGCCGGGCGGCATCGGCTTCGACATCAACTGCGGCATGCGACTCCTGCGCACCCGGCTCACCGAGGACGAGGTCCGCCCGAAGCTTCGCGAGCTGGTCGAGGCGCTCTTCGCGGCGGTGCCCTCCGGCGTGGGCGCCAGGGGATTCGTCCGCCTGTCCGCGGCCGAGTTTCGCCGCGTGATGATCGAGGGCGCCGGCTGGTGCGTCGCGCACGGCTATGGCCGGCCCGAGGACCTCGCGCACACCGAGGGCCGCGGCTGCCTGCCCGGGGCGGATCCCGCTCACGTGAGCGATCGCGCCGTCTCGCGAGGCGCCGACCAGCTCGGGACGCTCGGCTCCGGCAACCACTACCTCGAGATCCAGGTCGTGCCGCCCGACGGCCTGCACGACGCGCGTGCCGGCAAGGTCCTCGGCGTCGACGGGCCCGGGCAGGTGTTCGTGATGCTCCACTGCGGATCGCGGGGCTTCGGCCACCAGATCGGCACGGACTACCTGAGGGCGTTCGACCAGGTGATGCGGCACCACGGCATCACCGTGCGCGATCGGCAACTGGCGTGCGCGCCCTTCCGGTCCGCCGAGGGGCAGGCGTACTTCGCCGCGATGACGGCGGCCGCCAACACGGCGTTCGCCAACCGCCAGCTCATCACCCACCGGGTCCGGGAGGTGTTCGGCTCCGTGTTCGGTCGGGATCCAGGGGACCTCGGCCTGTCCGTGGTCTACGACGTCTGCCACAACACCGCGAAGGTGGAGCGCCATCTCGTCGAGGGCCAGGTGGAGGAGCTGGTCGTCCACCGCAAGGGCGCCACCCGGGCCTTCGGGCCGGGCGCTCCCGACGTGCCCGTCGCGTACCGGGAGGTCGGGCAGCCCGTCATCATCGGCGGGTCCATGGAGACGGGCTCGGCCCTGCTCGTCGGCACCGCCCACGCCATGGAGGAGACGTTCGGCTCCACGGCTCACGGCGCGGGGCGCACGATGTCCCGCGCGGCGGCCAAGCGCCGGACGCGCGGCGACACCCTGCTGAGAGACATGGAGGCGCGCGGCATCATCGTCCGGGCCGCGTCGAAGTGGGGCGTGGCCGAGGAGGCCGGCTTCGCCTACAAGGACCTGGCGGCGGTCGTCGACGTCCTCGACCGGCTGCAGATCTCCCGCAGGGTCGCCTCCCTCGCGCCGATCGGCAACATCAAGGGCTGACCGCGACCCCGAGAGTCTCCTTGCGGCGGCCCGTGCCGCGCTGTCCACGGGGATGGGCGTGGGGGTGCGGCAAACCGGTGGGGGGTGTCGGGGCGGAGCGGCGCTCGCTCCCCCCGACGTTGAGTATCCGAGGGGACTC
>CAZWXA010000145.1:0-8942 GCA_964637755.1 uncultured bacterium
AGGTGCGCGTAGGCGAGGGAGAGCCGCTTGCGGCCCACGCTCGCGAACCCGATGGTCACGATGATGTCTGCGCCTTCCCGCTCGATGCCGACCAGGAGCCCTTCGCCCCAGCGGGCGTGCCGCACGCGGGCGCCGACCCGGAGCGGCAGGTCATCCGGCAGCTCGGGCGGCGGGGGCGCCACGCCGACGCGCGACTCCGCGGGTGCTGCGTTCAGCAGCGTGACCTGCGCCGCCGGGATCTCCGCCAGGAAGCGGGAGGGCGTCCCGGGGCCGTATCCGGAGAGCCGCCGGTGCAGCGCGTACGACAGGTAGAGCCGCTGCCGGGCGCGCGTGAGCCCAACATAGCAGAGCCGCCGCTCCTCCTCTATGTCCTCGGGGGCGTCCATCGACCGGGCGTGGGGGAACACCCCCTCCTCCATGCCCGTGATGAGGACGACCCGGAACTCCAGGCCCTTGGCCGAGTGCAGGGTCATGAGGGTCACGCCGCGCGCGCCCGGATCCAGCTCGTCCACGTCGCTGACGAGGGCCACGCCGTCGAGGAATCCCTCGACGGACGGCTCCTCGTGGGAGACGTGGTAGTCCTCGGCCGCCGAGATCAGCTCGGCGAGGTTCTCGAGCCGTGCTTCGGCCTCCGCGGTGCGCTCCTGCCGCAGCGCCTCCCGGCACCCGGACGCGCCGAGCAGCTCGTCGATCAGCTGCGGGACGCTCATGGTGCCTCGCTTCTCGCGCAGGCCGGCGATCAGGCGCGTGAACTCCAGGAGCCCTCGGCGGGGTTTGCCCGCGACGTCCGGCGGCGGCGCCGCGCCCTGCTCGAGCAGCGAGCGCCGCGCGCTCGCCGCGACCTGCTCGAGCCGGATCAGGGTCCCACGACCGATGCCCCGCGCCGGTGCTCCGATCGCCCGGCGGAACGCCACGTCGTCGTGGGGATTGACGAGCAGCCGGAGGTAGGCGAGCGTGTCCTTGACTTCCCTCCGCTCGTAGAATCGGACGGAGCCCACGATGACGTAGGGAATGCCCCCCCGGCGCAGCGCGTCCTCGAGCACCCGAGACTGGGCGTTGGTGCGGTAGAAGACGGCGATGTCACCGTGGTCCATGCCCTCCTCGCGGAGACGCCGGATGGTCCGGGCGACGAAGCCGGCCTCCTCCTGCTCGTCCCAGGCGCCGTAGATCGCCGGGGAATCGCCCTCGGGGTTGTCGGTCCAGAGGGACTTCTCCTTGCGGGCCAGGTTGTTCGCGATCACGGCGGACGCGACGGCGAGGATCCGCCGCGTCGAGCGGTAGTTCTGCTCCAGGCGAACCACTCTCGTGCCGGGGTAGTCGCGCTCGAAGTCCAGGATGTTGCGCAGGTCGGCGCCGCGCCAGAGGTACACCGACTGGTCCGGATCGCCGACGACGCAGATGTTGCAATGTCCCTCCGTGAGCAACCGGATGATCCGGTACTGTGCGCGGTTGGTGTCCTGGTACTCGTCTACCAGCACGTACTTCCAGAGCCCCCGGTACCACGCCAGCACCTCGGGCACCCGCTCGAAGAGGCGCACCGTCAGGAGCAGCAGGTCGTCGAAGTCCACCGCCGCGGACTCGACGAGGCGCTCCTGGTATCGCCGGTACACCGTCGCGATCCGTTCCTCGCGGGGACCCCGGGCCAGGGTCTCCACGCCCTCGACGGTCAGCATCTGGTTCTTGGCGTGGCTGATCCGGTGCACGATGCTCGCGGGCGTCGTCGTGCGCTCGTCCAGATCCTGCTCGCGCATGCACTCCTTGACCACGGCCAGCCGGTCGTCCTCGTCGTAGATGACGAAGTGCGCGGGGTAGCCGATGTGGCGGATGTGCTCGCGGAGGACCCTGACGCAGGTGGAGTGGAAGGTCGCGATCAGCGGCGGGCGAAGGCCGGCCGGCCGGACGAGCGCATCGACCCGGGAGGCCATTTCCTTGGCGGCCTTGTTGGTGAAGGTGACCGCGAGAACGTTCCGCGGGTGGACGCCCGTGACGCCCAGCAGGTAGCCGATCCGATGGGCGATCACCCGGGTCTTGCCGCTGCCAGCGCCCGCGAGTACGAGGAGCGGCCCTTCGGTGGCCGTCACCGCGTCGCGCTGCGACGAGTTGAGGCTCTTCAGGATCGATGCGGCGTCGAGCACGCGACTACTTGCGGCGGAACTCGGCGGGCAGCAGCCTCCACTGGTACACCCCGGCACCGGGCTGCTCCAGCGTCCAGTGCTCCGGGTAGACGTAGCCGGTGGTCGTCTCGGTGATGTAGTAGCCCGGAATCACGACCGTCTGCTCCTGGTAGTCGAGCGGCAGGCTGTCGACGGCCGGACCCGGTCCGGGCACGAGGACCGTGACCGCCTGGGGCGGGACCTCGTGGTAGCCGATCGCCTGCCCCGTGGCATGCAGGCGCTGCTGCCAGCGCTCCGGCTGGTAGTAGTTCCACGGCTGCACCGGGTGCGGGAAGTCGTTCGGCCGGGTCAGGATCGCTTCGGCGGTTGGAGGGACCAGCCGTCCACTCGGCGGAGGCGCCGTGTTGCCACCCGGAACGGACGCCGCGCCCTGCGCGAAGACCGTGACGGGAAGGAGCACGAGGCACAGCGTCACGAGTCGGCCACGCATGGACGAATTCTAGCACGCGCGGGGCGGCGGGCCGGTGCCGAGGCGCCCACCGCACGCCGCGGTCTCCGCGTTCACGAACCTCGAACGGCGCGGGGCGCCGGGCGGATCCCCGCGGCCGGCGGCGAGCGGCCTCTACTCGACCGTGACGCTCTTGGCGAGGTTGCGCGGCTGGTCCACGTCGCAGCCCCGGCGCACGGCCACGTGATAGGCGAGAAGCTGCAGCGGGATCACGGTGAGCAGGGGAGCCAGGAGGTCCGCGCACGGGGGAACCGGGATGACGTGATCCGCCTTGCCCGCGATCTCGCGGTCACCCTGGTTCGTGAGGGCGATGACCTTGCCCTGGCGGGCCCGCACTTCCTCGACGTTGCCGAGCATGCGCTCGTAGGATCCGTCGCGCGGCGCCACCGCGACGACCGGCATGCCGTCGTCGATCAGCGCGATCGGGCCGTGCTTCATCTCGCCGCCCGCGTACCCTTCCGCGTGGATGTAGGACAGCTCCTTCAGCTTGAGGGCCCCTTCGAGGGCGACGGGATACTGCACCCCCCGGCCGAGGAAGAGGAAGTCCCGGTAGCTCACCACCTGCCGCGCCAGGTCCGCCACGAGGGGCTCGACCTCGAGCGTCGTCTCCATGAGCCTCGGGATCTCCAGCAGCTCCTGGATGCGCTTGCGTACCTCCTCGGCGTTGATCGCGCCACGCTGGCGTCCGAGCCAGAGCCCGAGCAGGTACTCCGCGACGATCGTCGCGGTGAAGGTCTTGGACGAGGCGACTCCGATCTCGGGTCCGGCATGGGTGTAGAGCACTCCGGTCGCTTCTCGCGCGAGCGCGGACCCGACCACGTTGGTGATGGCCAGGATGGGGCAGCCGCGGAGGCGGGCGGCCTTGACGGCGCCCAGCGTGTCTGCCGTCTCCCCCGACTGGGAGAGGGCGACGACGAGCGTCTCGGGCCCGACCACGGCGTCGCGGTACCGGAATTCCGAGGCGAGGTCGGTCTCCGCGGGCAACCCCGCGAGCCGCTCGATCATCACCCGGCCGATCATCGCCGCGTGGTACGAGGTGCCGCAGGCGATCAGCATCACGCGCTCGATGGAGGAGACGGTCGACGGATCGAGCCCGATCTCGTTCAGGATGACGGCGCCGGTCTCGGGCGCAACGCGGCCGCGGATCGTATCGGTCACGGCACGCGGCTGCTCGTAGATCTCCTTCAGCATGAAGTGCCGGTAGCCGCCCTTCTCGGCCATGATCGGATCCCAGAGGATGCGGACGGGCGCGCGCTGCACCGGTTCTCCGTGAAGCGTCGAGAGCTCCACGCCGGCCGCGGTGACGGTCGCCACCTCTCCATCCTCCAGGATCACGACGTCGCGCGTGTGGGCGAGAATGGCGGGGATGTCGGAGGCGACGAACGTCTCCCCCTGGCCGAGCCCGATGACGACGCCGCCGGCGCCGTGCTTGGCCGCGATGAGACGGTCGGGGGCGCTGGTGGCGATGACGCCGACCGCGTACGAGCCCTTCACCTCGCCGAGGGCCTGCTTGACGGCGTGATCCAGTCGCGGCGCCCGCCTGAGGTAGTGCTCGACGAGGTGGGCGAGGACCTCGGTGTCGGTCTCCGACTTGAAGACGTGCCCCTCCGCGAGCAGGCGCTCCTTGATCGACAGGTAGTTCTCGAGAATGCCGTTGTGGACGACGACGAGCGAGCCGGAGCAATCGGTATGCGGGTGCGCGTTCTCCTCCGACGGCCGGCCGTGGGTCGCCCATCGCGTGTGGCCGATCCCGAGCGTGCCGCTCACCGGCCGCTCGCGAAGGATGCCCTCGAGGGTCTTGATCCGGCCGGCGGCGCGGCGCACGTGCAGACCGTCCTCGTTCAAGACGGCCACACCCGCGGAATCGTACCCGCGGTACTCGAGCCGCCTGAGCCCGTCGATGATGATGCTCACGGCGTTCTTGTCACCGACGTAGCCCACGATTCCACACATGACTCAGCCCTTCTTGTCGAGTGTGAGGCGGCGCCGTGCCCAGCCTTCCTTGACGATCTGCTGGCCGCGACCGACGGCGAGCGCGCCCGGCGGCACGTCCTTCGTGATCGTCGAGCCGGCCCCGATGTAGGCGCCCTCCCCGATCGTCAGCGGCGCCACCAGGCTCGAGTTCGTGCCGACGAACGCCCGATCGCCGATCGTCGTCTGGTGCTTGCCGACGCCGTCGTAGTTGCACGTGATGGTCCCGGCCCCGACGTTCACCTCGTCGCCGACGGTGGCGTCGCCCACGTAGGACAGGTGCGGCACCTTCGACCCCCGGCCGATCCGCGCCTTCTTCAGCTCGACGAAGTTGCCGATCTTGGCCCCGGGACCGACGTGCGAGAGGGGGCGAAGATGGCAGAACGGGCCGAGAATCGCGCCGTCCTCCGCGACCGCCTCCGTGAGCACGCAGTACGGCTTGAGGGTGACCCGGTCGCCCAGCCGGCTCGCGGTGACCTGGCAGCCGGCGCCCACGACGCAGTCGGCGCCGACCGTGGTCTCGCCCTCGAGCGCGACGTTCGGGTACAGCACGGTGTCGGGCCCGACCCCCACCGTGTCGTCCACGTAGGTCGTGGCCGGATCGAGGATCGTCACGCCCTCCGACATGAGCCGGTCGAGGATCCGCCGCCGCTGGATCGCGGCCAGGGCCGCGAGCTCCCTCCGGTCGTTCACGCCGAGGCACTCGGCAGGATTCTCGGTCATCACGGCCTCGACCACCGCGCCCGCCCGGGCGAGGATGCCGACGACGTCGGTGAGATAGTACTCGCCCTGCTCGTTCGCGGCCCGGACCCTGGCCAGCGCGGGCCAGAGCTGCCCGGCGTCGAAGCAGTAGACGCTGGTGTTGATCTCGCGGATCCCTTTCTGATCGTCGGTCGCGTCGCGGTCCTCCACGATGCCCTGCACCCGCCCCCGCTGGCGCAGCAGGCGGCCATACCCGGCTGGGCGCTCGACCACCGCCGTGAGCACCGTCGCCGCGGCGCCTGTCTTCACGTGGTGACGGATCAGCCGGGTGAGAGTCGCCTCGGACAGAAGCGGCGCGTCGCCAGGGAGGACGATGACGGTTCCCTCGTGGCAGAGGGAATGCGCCTGCTGCAGCGCGTGCCCGGTACCCAGCCGTTCGGCCTGCTCGGCGAACTCGATCCCCTCGCCGGCCACCCGTCGGACCTCGTCGGCGTCACGGCCAAGCACGACCACGATCCGATCCGCCAGCGCGCGCGCGATCCGGAGCGGATAGCCGAGGAGCGGGCGGCCACAGAGCGGGTGGAGGACCTTCGGCACCCGCGAGCGCATGCGCTTGCCGTCTCCTGCAGCCAGGATGACGAAAGTCAGACCGGACACGCGATCCATTCTAGCATCAGAACAACAAGCCGGATGCCACCCCCGGGAATGGCGGGAATGGCGGCTCCGCCCACTTCCCTGCTTCGCCGTCGGCCAGCGGACGTTTCTCGCTGACATCCAGCCGACCAGACGCGCCGCGTCAGGAGGGGGTCTGACCGCCGCCGCGCAAATGAGACAGTAACCGCTCGATTCGTTGCGGGAGCGGGGCGGTGAGCGTGACTCGCTCGCCCGTCGCCGGGTGGAAGAACCCCAGGTCGACGGCATGAAGGGCGAGCCCGGAGAACTCGAAGTCGAGTGGCGGAACCGTCCGTGGACGATACGTCTCGTCGCCCGCGACCGGATGCCCCTGCGCGGCGAGGTGGACACGGATCTGATGCGTCCGTCCGGTCTCGAGCCGCGCCTCGAGATAGGTCGCCTCCGGCCGCGTGAAGCGCTCGAGGACCCGGTACCGGGTGACGGCCCGCCTCCCCTGTCCCGCGGGCCGCACGGCCATGCGCGTCCGGTCGTGGGGATGGCGGCCGATGGGCGCGTCGATCAGTCCTTCGCTCGCCGCGACCCGCCCGCGCACGACAGCCAGATACCGCCGCGACACCGTGCGTGCTGCGAACTGGGCGGTCAGGGAGTCGTAGGCGCGCGCCGTCTTGGCGACGACGAGCAACCCCGAGGTCCCCTTGTCCAGCCGGTGGACGATGCCGGGACGGCGCTGGCCTCCGACCGACGCCGTCCCGGGCGCGTGTGCGAGCACCGCGGCCGCCAGCGTTCCTCGGACCTGGCCGGCGCCCGGGTGCACGACCATGCCGGAGGGCTTGTCGACGACGAGCACCTCGCCATCCTCGAAGACGAGATCCAGGGGCACTGCCTCGGGCGAGAGCTCCTGGGGCGCGGGGGGCGGGATCTCCACGGCCACCTGCTCGCCTCCGCGCACCCGGTACGAGGCCTTGCGAGGGCGGCCGCCGACCATGACACGTCCCTCCCCGATCAGGGCCTGAAGCCTCGCGCGCGACAACTCCGGCAGGCGCTCGGCGAGCCAGCGGTCGAGCCGCAGCCCGGCGTCAGGGCCGCCGACGACGATCACCGGCAAGGAGCTGCAGGGCGAGGAGAACGACCCCGACACTGATCGAGGAGTCGGCGACGTTGAAGGCCGGCCAGTGGTAGCCACGCCAGTGCACGTCGACGAAGTCGACCACCGAACCCCAGCGCGCCCGGTCGAGCAGGTTCCCGGCGGCGCCGCCGAAGATCAGTCCGAGGGAGAGCCGGCCGGACCAGCCGCTCGACGGGAGCAGGCGCACCGCCAGCCGAACGAGGATCAGGAGGGCGCCGACGGAGAGCGCCATCACGAGCCAGCGCCAGCGGTCTGGCACCCCTCCGAGGAGGCCGAAGGCAAGGCCGGGGTTCCTGACGAGCGTGAGGTTGACGACCCCGTCGATGAGGACGATGACGGCGCCGGGCGCGAGGCTCTCCAGGACGAGGAGCTTGGTGATCCGATCGAGCGCCAGCACGGCGCCCGCGATCACCAGCACGACCGTCATCGCGCGCCGGCGATCACCGGGAGGCAGCGCTCGCAGAGCGTGGGGTGCTCGGGGCTCTCGCCGATGCGCTCGCTCCACACCCAGCAGCGCTCGCACTTCCGGCCCGCCGCGCGCCCGACGTCGATGACGAGTCCCGGGATCTCCTGGCTCTCGTAGTGCACGAGCGGAGAGCCGGCCGAGCCCTCCAGGGCGACCTGGGAGACGATGAAGAGCGTGCCCAGAAGATACCGCTTCTCCCGGAGCAGCACGGGCAGGTCTTCCGGCGCGCTCACGAAGACGACACGCGCCTCGAGGTTGCCCCCGATGCCGCCGAGCTGCCGGGCGCTCTCCAGGGCCTTGGAGACCTCGCGCCGCACCTCGAGGAGCCGGTCCCACTCGCGCCCGAGCCGCTCGTCGAGCCAGTCGCGGGGTGCTTCGGGGAAAAGCTCGAGGTGCACGCTTTCACTCGGGCGTCCCGGCAGGTATGCCCACGCCTCCTCGGAGGTGAAGGTCAGGATCGGCGCCATCAGCCGCGCCAGCACGCTCAGGAGGTCGTAGCAGGTGGTCTGCGCCGCCCGGCGCCGCGGGTCGTCGCCGGCCGACGTGTAGAGCCGGTCCTTGATCATGTCGAGGTACTGCGCCGACAGGTCCACCGCGCAGAAGTTGTGCACCGAATGGAACACGGTGTGGAACTGGAACTCGCCGTACGCCTTGCGGACGCGGACGATCAGCCGATCGAGGCGGGTGAGGATCCAGCGGTCGACCTCCTCGAGCGCGGGATACGGCTGCCGGTCACGCGCCGGCTCGAAGTCCGCCAGGTTGCCGAGCAGAAACCGGTAGGTGTTGCGGATGCGGCGGTACGCGTCGGCCAGACGGTTGAGGATCTCGTCGGAGAGCCGGATGTCCTCCGTGTAATCCTCGGCCGCGGCCCAGAGGCGCAGGACCTCGGCGCCGTACTTCGGGATCAGCTCCTGGGGCGTGACGTAGTTGCGCTGGGACTTCGACATCTTTCGCCCCTCGCCGTCGACGACGAAGCCGTGCGTCAGCACGCCCCGGTAGGGCGGCGCCTGGCGGGTGCCGACCGCCTCGAGCAACGACGAGTGAAACCACCCCCGATGCTGGTCCGACCCTTCGACGTACATGTCCGCTGGCCAGCGCAGCTCGGGCCGGGTCTCCAGCACGGCGGCGTGGCTGCAACCGGAATCGAACCAGACATCGAGGATATCGGTCTCCTTGCGAAACTCCGCCCCTCCGCACCTCGCGCACTTCGTCCCGGACGGGAGCAGGTCTGCCGCCTCCCGCGCGTACCATTCGTCGGCGCCCTGGCCGTCGTGGAAGATCCTCGACACGTGCTCGACGATCGCCGCGTCGAGGAGCAGGGCGTCGCAGCCGTCGCAGTAGAAGGCGACGATCGGCACGCCCCACACCCGCTGGCGCGAGATGGTCCAGTCGGGACGGTGCGCCACCATGTTGGAGATGCGC
>CAZWXA010000146.1:0-319 GCA_964637755.1 uncultured bacterium
CGGCTGGGCTTCGCACCGCCGCGGGGCCGCGATTGAGGACGTGCGTGTAGATCAAGTGGCGCCGCCATCCTTGCCTTCCGCTCGCCGCTGGCGGGAACTATAGCGTTCCTGCGTGGTGAGCGGCAAGCGGCGCTACACGTCCCAGGGCGGGTCGATCACCACGTCCAGGTCGACGAGCGATCCCGACGTCTGCCTCGGTCGACTACACCCGCGTTGCTCGTCCCGCCCAGTACGGCTCGCGCAGGAGGCGCTTGACGAGCTTGCCGGCGGTGTCGCGCGGGAACTCCTCGTGGAACGACACCTCGCGCGGCGCCTTGTA
>CAZWXA010000146.1:346-3197 GCA_964637755.1 uncultured bacterium
GCCAGGTGGCGACGGCAGAAGGCGATCACCTCGGCGGCGGCGAGGCTGGCCCCGGCCCGGCGCTGGACGGCCGCGTGCACGCGCTCGCCCCACTCGGCGTCGGGGACGCCGAAGACGGCGGCGTCCTCGACGGCGGGATGGCGGTGCAGCACGTCCTCGATCTCGGCCGGGTAGATGTTGACGCCGCCGGAGATGATCATGTCGCGCTTGCGGTCGCAGATGTAGACGAAGCCGTCGGCGTCGAGGGACGCGACGTCGCCGACCGAGAGCCAGTCGCCGCGCGCGGTCTCGCGCGTCGCGTCCGGCTTCTTGTAGTACTCGTCGAAGACGCCGGGATGACGGCGGACGAACAGCTCGCCGGCCGTCCCCGCCGGCAGGGGCGTCCCCGCGGCATCCAGGATCGCCAGCTCGATCCCGGGCGCGGCCCGACCGCACGAGCCCGGCCGGCGCAGCATGTCCTCGGGGCGGAGCACGGTGTTGATGCCGAGCTCGGTGGAGCCGTAGAACTCGTGGAGCACGGGCCCGAAGTAGTGGAGCACCTGTTCCTTCACGCGCATCGGGCACGGCGCCGCGGCCACGACGATCGAGCGCATCGAGCTCACGTCCCTGGCCGCGCGGACCTCCGCCGGAAGGTCGACGATGCGCTTGAGGAGCGTCGGGGCCATGAAGGTGGTCGTGCAGCGGCGCCGCTCGATCGTCCGGAGGGCGTCCTCCGGATCGAACCGCGGCATGACGACGACCGTGTTGCCGAACAGGTGGGCGAACTGGGCAAAGCCGAGCGGCGCCGAGTGGTACAGGGGACCGGCGACGAGGTGCACGTGCCGCGGATCCGCCACGCCGAGCGCCTCGAGCGCGGGGAGAGACCTCGAGAGGTCGACCGTGCGGCGCAGCGCGCCCTTCGGCCTCCCGCTGGTGCCCGCCGTGTAGACCATGGACCCGGCGAGGCCATCGGTCTCGACCGGCCCGGGAGACCCGGACGCGACGAGGTCGTCGAGCGGCTCGGCCCAGGTCCGCCGCTCCTCGCCGATCAGGATCCAGTGGCGCACCGTCGAGGCGCTCGGCCGGACGCGCTCGACGAGCGGAAGGAACGCGGTGTCGACGAACACGGCGGCGGCATCGGAGTCGTCCAGGATGTAGGTGACCTCCTCCGCGGTCAGCCGATGGTTCATCGGCACCGGCACGCAGCCGAGACCCCGGGCGGCCGCGGTGACCAGCAGGGACTCGAGCGAGTTCTGCGCGTGGATGACGACGTGCTGTCCCGGCGCGAGTCCGAGGTCCGCGAGCGCGTGAGCGAGGCGGTTCCGCCCGTGGAGGAACTCGCGCCAGGTCAGCTCCCGCTCGCCCTCGACGATCGCGAGCGCGTCCGGCTGCCTCGCCGCGTGGACGGCGACGATGTCCATTCCGTCCCGTCAGAAGTACCCGGGGTCGCCGGGCAGCAGCACCCGCTGCCGGTCACCCTCGCCGATCACGCGGGGGCGGATCGCCGGGACCGCGCGCTGCGCGAGGTCCGCCAGCAGCTCAGGGACGGTCGCGGCGCCGTCGAGCAGCTGCAGGTTCTTGATCGTGGGGAACCGGAGAGACATCTCGCCCCGCCGCCGCGCCTCCATCGCGTCCGCGGGGGTCTGCCAGCGGACGGCGATGATCTCCTTGTCGTCCGCGACGGCCTCCTGTCCGGGTGGCATCTCCGCCGCGAAGAAGCGCGTGTCGAAGCGGATCGGGTTCTCCTCGGGCGTGATCCAGTGCGAGAAGTAGACGAGCCGGTCGGTCGCGAGCGTCAGCTTCTCCGTGCGCAGCATCTCCCAGAACGCACGATTGTCGGCGTGGCAGGCGTGGCGGTACTCGGCGAACCGGTCGGCCTGCGGCAGGACCAGGTCGCCGCCGGGCCCGTACGCGAGCAGCACGCCGACCTCCTCGAACGCCTCGCGGATCGCCCCGATCCAGTAGCCGAGCGCCGCGTGCGAGTCCTCGAGGCCGAGGCGTCGCGCCGCGGCGGCCCTGGTCAGGCCCCGGCACCAGGCGACCGCGTCGGCGGGATTGTCGTCCGGCTCGATCCTGCCTCCCGGGAACACGTAGTCCCCGCCTGCGAAGCGGCTCGCGTGATGGCGCTGGGTCAGCAGCACCTCCAGGGCGCCGCGGGCACGGACAAGGACGAGCGTTGCCGCTGGCGAAGGCGTGACGGGCATGCACGCGAATTCTGCCACACGCGCTCATGGAACTGCCGCGTCGATTTCCGGCACTCCCCGGCGTTGTCCGCCTCCGGCGCCCCTTCGCGGGCCCGGCGCGCCTTCTCGGGCCCCGGCGCGCGTCGCTCGGTTGCCGTGGGCCGGCGGCCCGTGGTAGGGTGTGCCGCGGTCAACGCCACCCTCGGGAGGACCCCTTCGATGGGCGCCGAAGCGAATCTGAAGGCACGCAACATCACGCTCCCAGAGCCGGGCCGGCCGATGGCGAACTACGTCGGCGCCGTCCAGACTGGCAACTTGCTGTTCGTGTCGGGTCACGGGCCGATTCGCGACGGCAAAGCCACCATCACCGGCAAGCTCGGCAAGGACCTGTCCACCGAGCAGGGCTACCAGGTCGCGCGAGAGGTGGGGCTCATGCTGCTCGCGACGGTCCGCGCGCAGCTCGGCAGCCTCGACCGGGTCCAGCGCGTGGTCAAGGTGCTCGGCATGGTCGCCTCGGCCGAGGGCTTCGGCGAGCAGCCGAAGGTCATCAACGGCTTCTCCGACCTCATGGTCGAGGTGTTCGGCGAGGCGATCGGCAAGCACGCGCGCTCCGCCGTCGGGATGGCCGAACTGCCGCGCGGGATCCCGGTCGAGATCGAGATGGTCCTCCAGATCGAGTAGTCGCGGCG
>CAZWXA010000146.1:3297-8874 GCA_964637755.1 uncultured bacterium
GGAGCAAAGTTCTTGACAACTCCGGTCGTAATACGGTAGATTCCCCCACCAACAAGGAGGACGACCGCAATGGCCACCGAGACTGTCGATCCGATCAGGAGTCTCCCCCGGATCAACGAGCCGGCGCCGGACTTCACGGCGCAGTCCACCCAGGGAGAGATCAAGCTCTCCAGCTACCGCGGCAAGAAGTGGGTGGTCCTGTTCTCCCACCCCGCCGACTTCACGCCGGTCTGCACCACCGAGTTCGTGGCCTTCTCGAAGCTCTGGCCCGAGTTCGAGAAGCGCAACGTCCAGCTCCTGGGGCTGAGCGTCGACAGCATCTACTCCCACATCGGCTGGCTCCGGAGCATCGAGCAGAACTTCGGCGTGAAGGTGCCCTTCCCGCTGATCCCGGACCGGAACATGAAGATCGCCCAGGAGTACGGGATGATCCACCCGGGCGCGAGCGACACGGCGACGGTGCGGGCCGTCTTCCTGATCGACGACAAGGGCACCATCCGGGCGCTCCTCTACTACCCGCTGCAGGCCGGGCGGAACATGGACGAGATCCTGCGGCTGGTGGACGCGCTGCAGACCGTCGACAAGAACGGCGTGGCCACGCCCGCGAACTGGAAGCCGGGCGACGCGGTGATCGTGCCGGCCCCGCTGACGAAGGAAGGGGCGGACAAGCGCCGGGACGAGGGCTACGAGTACACCGACTGGTACTTCAGCAAGAAGAAGATCTGACCGTGATGGAGGTGACCCGTGAGCGTGATTGAAGAAACTGTCAGGGCGAACGAGAGCTACGCGCGGACCTTCACCCTGGGGCACCTGGCCATGCCGCCCGCGCGCAAGATGGCGGTGGTCGCGTGCATGGACGCTCGGCTGACGGTCGAGCAGGTGCTCGGGCTCCAGACCGGTGACGCGCACATCATCCGGAACGCGGGCGGCATCGTCACCGAGGACGCGGTGCGCTCACTGATCGTCTCGCACCACCTCCTCGGCACGCAGGAGTTCATGATCATCAACCACACCGACTGCGGGATGTTGACGTTCAAGGACGACGAGCTCCGCGCGCGGCTCCGGCGCGAGACGGGGACGTCGACCGTCGCCCCGGGCGCGTTCCACGCGTTCAGCGACGTCGAAGCGAACGTGCGGGAGCAGATCCAGCGGGTGAAGTCGCACCCGTGGGTCCCCGCGCACATTCCCGTCCGGGGGTTCGTGTACGACGTGAGAACCGGCATGCTGCACGAGGTGACGCCGTGAGGAAGGCGCTGGCGGTCGTCTTCACCCTGCTGCTGTCCGCGGGCCCGGCGCTCGCCGAGGTCTGCATGTCTCCGTACGTCAAGCGGCTGGCCGGCCCCGAGAAGTTCCTCTACGTCTGGTCCGTGGCGGCCGACCCCGCCGGACAGGACGCCCTCGCCGTCGTCGACGTCTCGCTCGCCTCGCCGACCTACGGTACCGTGCTCGCCACGGTGCCCGTCGGGCCGGCGGGCAACGAGCCGCACCACATGGGCTTCACCGACGATCGGACCCGGATCTGGGCCGGCACCCTCTTCTCGAACCGGATCTTCATCATCGACGTCGCGCAGGACCCCGCGCGGCCCAAGATCGTGAAGACGCTCGACGACCTCGGCACGCTCACGGGGCTGCACGGCCCGCACACGTACTACGCCCTTCCCGGCCGGATGCTCATCACGTTCCTGTCGGCGGCGGACGGCGGCCTCCCCGGGGGATACGCGGAGTTCACCAACGACGGGGAGCTGGTCTCCGTCGTGAAGAACCCCGCCGAGGCGCCCTACGCGTACGACGCGGCCCTGAAGCCAGACATCAACCGGCTCGTGACGTCGAGCTTCACCCCGTACCGCAACTACAAGAAGCCGCTCGCGCAATGGGACATGAAGGACGGCGGCAACACGCTGGTCGTCTGGGACTTCAAGGAGCGGAAGGTCCTCCAGACCCTGACCACCGATCCAGTGCCCCTCGAGGTGCGCTGGAGTCTCAAGCCGGGCAAGGCCTACGGCTGGACCAACTCGGCGCTCGGCGATTCGATCTGGTGGTTCGGGCGGGGCCGGGATGGCCGGTACTCGACCCGGAAGGCTGCCGACCTCGGCAAGGGGTGCCTGCCGGCGGACCTCCGCCAGTCACCCGATGACCGCTATCTCTACGTCTCCTGCTTCGTGACGAGCCAGGTGCAGGTCTGGGACGTCTCCGATCCCCGGAACGCGCGCCTCCACGACGTCCTCGTACCGGGCGTGCAGCCGAACATGCTTCACATCACCGGCGACGGCAAGCGCATCTACATCACGAACTCCCTGCTCTCGACGATGGACTACTCCTCGAACTTCTGGGTGCGCCTGGCCCACGTCGGCCCCGACGGCCGGCTCAAGCTCGACCCCTTCTTCAACGTGGACTTCACCAAGGTGACCGGCGGCCCCTATCGCGCCCACGACATGCTGCTGAATTGACCGCTCGCGGCCGCCCTCTTGGCGGCGCGGCGTTCGCGCATCTCCCCCCGCGCGTCGTCGCGCCGCTGATGGCGCGCGTCGCCCGCGCACGGGGCCACGAAGCGGTCGCCCTCGGGACCTCCGCGGTCGGCCTGTAGCCTTCATCTGTTGGCGGACTCGTCCTTGCCCCAGGCGAGCGGATCATCAATGCTCGGGCCGGAACAAGAGCAGGCCGCCTGAATGGTCACCATTCGCCCGGGTCGACGCTTGGTGTATGCCGTGGTGCCGGAAGGCACACTCGGCGCGCGACTGCTCGTGCGCGAGACCGGTCCGGCTGAGGCGCCGAAGCCGCGCCTCCTCGATCGAGTCCGTCACGCCATCGGGGCCCACCCACCACACCGATCTTCGCCACGGCGCCGCTTGGGTCGAGCTGCCGTGCACCCTCGCGCGCAAGCGCCCGAGCGCTGGCCCCGAGTGGGGGGGTGGCAGTGGGTTTTCCCGGCCACGCGCATCTACGTGGACCGGCTCACGGGCCAGCGGCGTCGCCACCACCCGCACGATTCGGTCCCCCAGCGGGTCGCGAAGGACGCTGTCCGGAGCACGGGCATCGCCATGCGCGCGACATGCCACACCTTTCGGCACTCCTTCCCCACTCATCTGCTGGAGGACGGCCACGACATCCGCACCGTGCAGGAGCTCCTCGGCCACAACGACGTGAGCACGACAATGATCTACACCCACGTCCTCAACCGCGGTCCGGCCGGCGTCCGGAGCCCGGCCGATCGGATGTTTCTCTCGTGAGGCGTCCCGGAGAGATACGGTCCGCGGCGGCCCTCGGGGTGTTGAACTGCGGAGCCACGCGGGATAACACGGGAAGTGCGGAGCCGCCGCGTGCCGCAACATCCCGACAACTCAGGACGCGCTGGCCCCGCCCCCGCCCCAGCGGCCGGTGTTGGACTGATCAGCCGTCACGGTGTTACGCGGTTCCCCCCATATCACGTTAGCTAGTTTCTGTCGCGAAACTGCGTTGTGAGCACGTCTCACGGCCGTTTCGCACCCGAATCCGTGCCACCTCCTGGTCACCGGCCGCGGTAGCGCGAGTACCTTGCCATTGATCCGACAAATGTGGGCCGGAAGCAGAGGATCGGGGAACTCTGGGACCAGGCGCGTGCCAGAGTCGCCGAGATCCTGGTGACGCATCAACACAATCCCTTGCGCCCACCTCTTGTTCTTGATGAACAAGAGATCGCAGAACTCAACGACCTCTTGGCACGACTTCCGGCCCTTTGGCGCCACCCACGCGTGACCGCCGGACAGCGGAAGTCGATAGCAAGTCGCGTGATTACTGCGATCCGCGTGACTCCTGGGGTCGACGCGGTGAAGCTCGAAATCGAGTGGAGGGCTGGGGTCACAACTCACATCGAGCTGATCACGCATCAAGCTGTCGAGGCCGTCGTTGCACAAGACTACTCGAAAGGACTTCAGGCGGCGGAGATCTCCGAGCACCTGAACGCACTGGGCGCCGTGCGCCCGACGAGCCTCCATGCCGGGATGTTCTACACACCGGAAGCGGCGCAAAGGCTGATCAACAGGCTCGGGCTCCAGCGCAAGGCCGACGAGCTGGCTCGTGCGCATATCCATCGACGCTTCGTCGAGAGCGCGAGCTGCCAGATCATCGCCGATGAACTGAATGCTCTTGGCATTCGGCACGGTCGCGGCCAGTGGAACAAGCTAAGGGTAATCTGGGCCCTCCAGCGAATGCGACGAGAGGCTGTCGAGGGCCTCGAGCACCTTCCGATCCCGAGCCGGCTTGGGGAGCCCGTGCTACGTCTCCACGAGGCTGGCATCACTGACGAGAACCAGATCGCTGACCGGCTGCGCGCAATGGGCTTGCTCACGCAGCACCGACAGCAGATCACAGCGACGACGGTCCGACGTGTGCTGAAGCGGTTGGGGCAGGCCCCACAGATGGGCGGGCGGCAGCCGAGCGCGTTGACCGTAACTCCGCCCTTCGCAAGCTCTGGGAGGACGTCCCCGATCTGCGCATCGTCACCTCCCGTGCGAATGAACAGGGAATCCGCACCAGTCAAGAGCACCTCTGGACGACGAGCGGAATGGCCCGGAAGCTGGCGTCCCTCGGCCTGCGCGCTCTGAAGAAGCATGGGCCGTACCGGCGGCGTGAGCTGGGGGAACAGGCAAGCGGCTGGTCGACGTGACGACGGGCGAACCTTCCGAAGTTCTTGAGCTTATCCGGGCCCAGATCGTCGGCACGGCGGGCCATCGACTTGACGGCTGGGTCGTTCCCCCCGATACGGCCGCTCGGCGAGAACGTGGTCGTGGCGCGGGGCGGAGGACCGCAGCCATGGCCCAGCAGCTCCCAGAGTTAGTCGAACAGTTCTGCAACTTCCAGCGCAAGCAGCGCGGCAAGAGTGAGGGAGGCGTGGCAACGTATCGATGGATTCTTGGACAGTTCCTTGCGTTCGTCCGTGCCCGTGAGGGTCGGTTGGCCCGCGTGACCGACATCAACCCCGTCACGATCCAAGCGTGGATGGACGCGATGGCCGCCGGGGACTTGGCGCTGAGCACGATGCGCGTCCGGCAGTCGACGGTGTCGAGTTTCTGCTCATGGCTGGTGCGGCGGCAAATCCTGGCCGCGAATCCGGTCGCCCAGCTCGACCGCCCGCCGCACCGTCGTGCGGTGCCGCGGCAGGTGCCGGGGCCGGCGATCATGGACGCGTTGATCCAGGCAGCAAAGGACCGTCGACGGCCGCGCGACGTCGCGATCTTCCTGATCCTACGGTACACCGGCATGCGCCGCGAGTCGGTCGCGCGGCTCTGTCTCCGGCACCTCGATGGTCACTGGGGATTACGGGGCGTGCCGGTGAAGGGAGGCAAGACCCTCGACATCCCCTTGCCCTCGGCCGTCACCCAGTTCGCTGGGATGTACGTCGAGCGGGTCCTGACGACGCAGGTGGAGAAGGTGGCGCCCGACACACCGGTGTTTTGGTCGACGTGGGGTCGCCGCCGCATTGGTAAGACGTGTGCGCCCATGACGGGCAAGAATATCTGGCGGCTCTGCAAGGTGTACGGTCGGTTGATCGGCTACCCGGAGCTCAAGCCGCATGACCTGCGGCACGGCGTCGCGATGGAG
>CAZWXA010000147.1:0-8868 GCA_964637755.1 uncultured bacterium
TGGTTCCGCCCAGGCCGGCGAGACTTTCCTACCGCTGGACTCCACCGCCAGGCTCTTCGCGAGTGGAATCGCCGGAGCGCCCGTACCAACGCCCTGAAATCTCCCCGCCTGGGCAGTCGGAGTCTCTCCACGAGAATCGGCATGTTGATTGCGGTGCTCAGCAACGTCGGGCTCGGGCAGCAACGGGATTCCGCCTCGCGGCAACGGGTGAATCGGCGAGAAGAGCTGATGAATCAACGGATTGCGGTGGCCCCTCTCCAGAAGCGCCTGCTGGCCCTGACCGGGCTCGCGTGTCTCGTGGTCCTCTCGGTGCCGGTTGTGCACTGCCGGAACCCGGCGGTCGCGATCACCGTCGACGCCGGCGCCAACCGCCACCCGAGTAGCCCCGCGATCTACGGCGCACGCAACCCCTCCGCTACGGGATCCTCGACAAGCCGCGTGGGATGAGCGGCCCACCCGCGTGAGAGCGTTTCTGATCGCGCTGCTCCTGCTGCTCGCGATCGGTCTCGCGGTCGCTCCGGTCTGGTCCCAGGCGGTCTTTCCGGGGCCGGCCGGGTACGTGCTCGTTCCGCAAGGCCCGGGGTATGTCTACATCCCGCTCGACGCGTCCGCGAACCCGATGATCGGGGCCGTGGGCCCGGCCGCGCCCGCTTCACCGGCCGCGCCCTCGGTCCCGTCGGTGCCCGGACGTCCCGCCACGCCGGCGGTTCCGTCGGCTCCCGGTCACGCACTGCCGGCCGACTGGGGATTCCTCGACGTCGACGCCGGGCGGTCGGACGCCGCGGTCTGGGTCGATGGCCGGCTGGTGGGAGCGGGGGCCGCGCAGGATCGCGGCGGGCGGCTGCTCATCGCACTTCCACCGGGGCCACACCGGGTCGATGCGGCTCTTCCTGGCGCCACGCCGCGGAGGGTCCGGGTCGAGATCAGGCCAGGCAGGACCGCGGTCGTGCGCTGGACGGCCGAGGCCGGCGGCGTCCAGACCGCCGAGGAGTCGCCGGGCGGCGGCTACCTCGTGGTGCCGCCTCTGCGGGAGCGGTCGGCCGACAGCCCCACGGGGACCGGGCACTTCGTGGTCCCCCGGCCGTGATCCTCGCCGGATCGGGCGCCGGGCCCGTGGGCGGCGCCGGAAACGCTCTGACCTGGTCGCCACCGGCGGGCCGGGGCCGTTCAAGTTCTGGATGGGCGGAGCCGATGGCTGCTTGATGAACCGCTACCGCTACGATCTCCTCGTCATCGGTTCCGGCCCGGCCGGGCACCACGCGGCCATCCAGGGGGCGAAGCTCGGCAAGTCGGTCGCCATCGTCGAGGCCGAGCGGCGCGTGGGCGGCACCGGGCTCAACACCGGCACGATTCCGAGCAAGACGCTTCGCGAGGTCGCGGTCTCGCTCGGCGCCTCCCGGGCCCTCGGCCTCGGCCACTCGCACTCGCCCGACGCGTGGGACGCGGCGATCCAGGAACTGCTCGTCCGGCAGCGCCAGGTCGTTCAGAAGCAAGTCGAGATCTACCGCGCCCAGTTCGCCCGGAACAGGGTCGAGGTCCTCCACGGCCGGGCGTCGTTCGTCGACGAGCACCGGCTCAGGATCGACGGCGTGAGGCACCGGAGCGAGGTCGAGGCCGACCGGATCGTGATCGCCACCGGGACGGTGCCGGCGCGCTCCGAGAAGGTCCCGATCGACGGCCGGGCCATCCACGACACGAACACGGTGCTCGGCATGGGCGAGGCGCCCCGGTCGATGATCATCGTCGGCGGCGGGGTCGTCGGCATCGAGTACGCCTGCACCTTCGCCGCGCTCGGGGTGGCGGTCATCCTCGTCGACCTGCGCACCCGGCTGCTCGACTTCGTCGACGGCGAGATCGTCGAGGCCCTCTGCTACCGGATGCGGGACGTGGGGATCACCTTCAGGCTCGGCGAGGAGGTCGAGGACGTCGGGGTCAGGCCCGGCGGCGGTGTCGTGGCCTCCCTGAGGAGCCGGAAGAAGCTCACGGCCGACGTCCTGCTCCACGCGGTCGGCCGCCGGGGCGACACCGACGCGCTCCGGCTCGATCTGGTCGGTGTCGAGGTGGACCAGCGCGGACGGATCCTGGTCGACGCACAGTACCGGACCGGCGTGCCGCACGTCTACGCGGTGGGAGACGTGATCGGTTTCCCCGCCCTCGCCTCGGTCGGGATGGAGCAGGGCCGCCTGGCGGCCTGTCACGCCTTCGGCCACCCCGCGGCTTTCTCGCGCCGGCTCCTGCCGTACGGGATCTACACGATCCCGGAGATCTCGTTCGTCGGGCAGACCGAGGCGGAGCTGACGGCGGCCGGGGTGCCGTACGAGATGGGTCTCGCGCACTACCGGGAGATCGCGCGCGGCCAGATCCGGAGCGACACGACGGGACGGCTCAAGCTCCTCTTCGAGCGCGAGACCGGCGAGCTGCTGGGAGTCCACATCATCGGCGATGGCGCATCGGAGCTGGTGCACATCGGCCAGGCCGTGCTCGCGTTCCGCGGCACGATCGACTACTTCGTGGAGAACGTCTTCAACTATCCGACCCTGGCCGAGTGCTACAAGGTCGCGGCCCTCGCGGGCAAGAACCGGATGGCGCAATGGGGGGACATCCGCCGTCCCGACCCCGCCCGGGAGACGGAGGAAGCGTTCGGGGCCACGGCCCTTCTCGACCGCGAGGGCCTCCTCGCCGGGGAGCACGAGACGCTCCGTGCGCCGGAGCGCGAGCTTCTCTTCCCGCGGGCCTGAGAACGGCATGCAGACGACCGGTGGGCGATGTCGGGGAGGAGCGGCGGTCGCGCTGGCGGTGATCTCGCTCGGGGCGGCCCTCGTCCTCTGGGCGACGGATCAGGCCGCTGCCGGGACGTACCGCCTGCTCGCGCCGGACGGCACGATGCATTTCACCAACGCGCCGACGAGCCCGGCCTACCGCCGGGCGGGGGCGGTGTCGGCAACGGCAGCCCGGTGGCTCAACCTTCCCGAGATCGGCTCGCGGTACAGCGCGGAGATCACCGAGGCGGCCGCGCGCCACGGCGTCCCGCAGCGCCTCGTCGAGGCGGTCATCAGGGTGGAGTCCGCCTTCAACCCGTGGGCGATCTCGCGCACGGGCGCGCGAGGCCTGATGCAGCTCATGCCGGGGACCGCGGCGCTCCTCGGGGTCCGCGACGCGTTCGACCCGCGCCAGAACATCGAGGGCGGCGTCCGCCACCTGCGAAACCTGATGGACCTGTACCCGAACAATCTTCGGCTGGCGCTGGCCGCCTACAACGCCGGGGTCCAGGCGGTGAGCTGGTACCGGGGCGTCCCACCCTACCCGGAGACGCAGCAGTACGTGGAGAAGGTTCTGGGGCACTACGGGTCCGGCGACGGCGTGGTCCTCCTGCCGGCGGACTTCTACCGCTACGAAGGTCCGGACGGGACGGTGACCTACACGAACATCCCGCAGCGCCGGGCCCCCGTCCGAGCCGGACCCTGAGGCGCCTGCCGAGGGATCGGTCACTCCCCCACCGGGACCCCGCGCGGCACTTCCTCCCAGCCTCTCAGTCCACGTAATTTCAGCCACTTCGGACACGGGCGCTGGCTCCGACCGGCGCCGATAAAGCTCCATCCACGCTCCTCCGGTTGCTAGAATGACCTCGACCCATGAGTCTCCTCGTTCGGGCTCTCGGCCTCGCGCTTCTGATCGGCAGCCTGACCCCCCTTGCGGCCCGTGCGGCGGACATCCCTGTGGTCACCCACCAAGGGCGACGCTACGTCGCGCTCGACGAGGTCGCCGGCGCGCTCAAGGCGAAGGCCCAATGGTCTTCGGACAGCCTGCGGGCGAAGCTGACGCTTGGCCGCCAGCAGGTTCTCCTCACCCGCAACTGGGGGCGGGTGCAGGTCAACGGCAAGCCCGTCCTCCTCCCTGCTCCGGCGGTGGTCGTGGAGGGGGAGTGGCTCGTGCCGGAGGAGTTCCTGGCAAGGGTCGTCCAGAAGATCGCGCCACGCTCGCGGATCGTCGCCGTCAGCAGGCCGCCTGCCCGGGCCGCGCCCGCTCCGAGGCTGGCGGCGGCGGCGTCGCGCCCGGCGCCGGCCGATCCGGCCGAGCCGCGCGGAGCGGCCCTCGTCGATCTGCGAGTGCGCTCCTACCCCACCTACACTCGTGTCGTGGTCGAAGCCGATCGGCCCTTCGGCCACCAGATCGATCGGCGGGCCGAGGAGGTCCGGGTCCGGCTCGGCGGGCTCGACCTCGACGCGCCACGGATCGAGCCGGTGAACGACGCGCAGATCGGCGAGGTCCGCCTGGACACCGTGCGAGGCGACGCGGTGCTGATCGCGGGCCTCAACGGACGGAGAGGCGAGGTCCGCGCCGAGACGCTCGTGGATCCGTTCAGGCTCGTCCTCACCTTCTCCGGGGCGAAGGACCGGCTCGCCCCCGACGGACCGCTCCGGCACATCGTGCTGGACGCCGGGCACGGCGGGCACGACTCGGGCGCCGTCGGTCCCACGGGCCTCATGGAGAAGGACGTCGTCCTCGATGTCACCCGCCGGGTCGCGCGCCTTTGCGGGGATCGCCTGGGGGTCAAGGTGAGCCTCTCGCGAGGGGACGACCACTTCGTGCCGCTCGCCGAGCGGACGAGCTTCGCCAACCGCGAGCGCGCCGACGTCTTCGTGTCGATCCACGCCAACGCCCACCGCGAGACGGCCTCCGAGGGCGTCGAGCTCTACTTCCTCTCCTCCGAGGCCACGGACATCGAGGCGCGGCAGGTGGCCGCGAAGGAGAACAGCGTCATCGAGCTGGAATCCGCGGTCTCGCGGCAGAAGATGGACATGCTGCGCACGATCATGTGGGACCTGGCCCAGTCGAGTTTCCTCGAGGAGTCGTCGAGCCTCGCCGAGGTGGTGCTGGACTCCATGACCGAGTCGCTCCGTATCCCGAACCGGGGCGTCAAGCAGGCGGGGTTCTACGTGCTCGGCGGGGCGGCCATGCCCGCCGTCCTGGTCGAGATCGGCTTCGTGACGAATCCGAAGGAGGAGCGGCGCTTGAAGGACTCCCGCTACCGCGACGACATCGCCCGGGCGATCTACTCCGGGATCGCCGCCTACAAGAAGCGCTACGATCTGCGCATGCGCGCATCAGCGGGCGCGTCTCCCGCGCAGCGATGACCCCGGAGAGCCCCGTCAGGCTCAGGCACGACGGCCGGCGGGCCGACCAGCTCCGGCGCGTGAGCCTCACCCGTGACTTCCTCCGCCATCCAGAGGGCTCCGTGCTGGTCGAGTTCGGTGACACCAAGGTCATCTGCACGGCCTCGATCGAGGACAAGGTCCCGCAGTTTCTCAAGGGCAAGGGGCAAGGCTGGGTGACGGCCGAGTACGCGATGCTCCCCCGCGCGACGGACACGCGCACGCCCCGGGAGACTCGCGGCCCGGGCGGGCGGTCCCAGGAGATACAGCGCCTGGTGGGGCGGGCGCTGCGGGCCGTGGTCGAGCGCGCGAAGCTCGGCGAGCGGACGTTCTGGGTCGACTGCGACGTCATCCAGGCCGACGGCGGGACGCGCACGGCCGCGATCACGGGCGCCTGGGTGGCCCTCTCGGATGCCCTCGGCCGCCTGGTGGCGGGCAACGTGCTCCCCGGGATCCCGCTCCGCGAGTTCGTGGCGGCGATCAGCGTCGGCGTCGTCCAGGGAGTGCCTGTGCTCGACCTCGACTACGAGGAGGACAGGAGCGCCGAGGTCGACATGAACGTCGTGATGACGGGCGGCGGCGCGTTCATCGAGGTCCAGGGCACGGCGGAGCTGGCGCCGTTCAAGCGCGACCGACTCGACGAGATGCTGACGCTCGCCGAGGGGGGGATCCGGCAGCTCGTGGCGCTCCAGCGCCACGCGGTGGCGGCGCGCGCCGAGCGAAGCTTCACCCTCTGAGCCGCTCGGCCCGGCCGCGTCGGTGATGCGCCGGCTCGTCGTGGCCACGCTCAACGGGGCGAAGGGGCGCGAGATCGCGTCGTTCCTGACGCGCTTGCCGGTCGAGGTCGTGCTGCTGGGCGCCCTGCCCGGGGCGTCCTTGCCCGCCGAGGGGGGTCACTCCTACGCCGAGAACGCCTTGCTCAAGGCGCGCGCGGCGGTCCGATTCGCCGGGTGCCTGGCGCTGGCGGACGATTCGGGGCTCGAGATCGACGCGCTCGGAGGCTCGCCGGGGGTGCTGTCGGCGCGCTTCGGCGGTCCGGAGCTGACCGACCCCGCACGGTGCGCGCTCGTGCTGGAGCGGTTGCGCGGCGTGGCGCCCGCCCGGCGCACGGCGCGGTTCCGCTGTGTCATCGCCCTCGTGGATCCCGATGGCCGGGAGGCCACGGTCGAGGGCGTCGTCGAGGGCCGTATCGCCGAGACCCCTCGGGGGACGGGCGGGTTCGGGTACGACCCGATCTTCTTCCATCCCACGCTCGGCCGGACGTTCGCGGAGATCGAGCCCGACCAGAAGGCGCAGGTGAGTCACCGCGCCATCGCGCTGCGCGGGGCCGCCGACTTGCTCGCGGGCTGGTGATATACTCCGCTTCTCGATCAGTGCCTCGGGGTGTGGCGCAGCCTGGCAGCGCACCTGCTTTGGGAGCAGGGGGCCGGAGGTTCAAATCCTCTCACCCCGACCAGCCGTTCCCTCGGTCGAGAGACCCAGCGAGTGAACCGGCCGGGTCCGTCGGGGGTTGGGGTGAAGGAGGCGCAAGACTCCATGAAGACCCTGAAGCTCGCTGCGCTGGCGGTCGCAGTCCTGACGACGCTCGCCGCCGCGCCGGCCTCGGCGTACACCTGTCCCGTGTTGATCAAGCAGGCCGAGGAGATGATCGCCCGGGCCGAGCGAGGCAAGGTGAACGCCGAATCGCGGGCGCTGCTGGACGACGCGCGAAAGCTCGTCGCCGAGGCCAAGGCTCACCACGAAAAGGCCAGATCGAAGAAGGACCATGACGACGCGGTGAGGAAAGCCCGGACCGCCCAGGCTCTGGCCGAGGAAGCCGCCAAGCTCCAGGCCCCGTAGACCGGGCAGGCCGGCGACCCCGTCGGGCCGCCGGCTCCCCCCGTGTGTCCTCGGCGTGCTTGGCCTGAAGGGTCTCGAAGGGAGGAACACCTCGTGCCCAACCAGACGGTGCTCGCCGGACTCGCCGCCGCCATCCTGGCCTTGCCCGCCTCCGCCGCCGACGCGCCCGACCCGCGCGCCGTGGCCCGCCAGGTGCTCGAAGAGACCAAGGCCACCCTCGAAGGGGCGCTCGCCGGCGGCCAGCCCGCCGTCTCGGCGCTGCGGGTCTGCGCCGCCGTTGCCCAGGACCTCGCGCGCAAGCATGAGAAGGAAGGCTGGCGCGTGCGGCGGGTGAGCGAGAAGTTCCGCAACCCCGCCGATGCGCCCGACGCGGTCGAGCGGGAGGTCCTCCGGCGATGGGCGCAGGCGCAGGCCGAGGGGCGGCTCAGCCCGAAGGACGAGTACCAGGAGAGTGTCACCGAGGACGGCGCGCGATACGTCCGCTACATGCGGCCGATCTTCATCGCGGGACCGGTCTGCCTGCAGTGCCACGGTGCGCCCGCAGCGCTGGCCCCGGGCCTGGCCGACGCGCTCCGGGATCTGTACCCCGACGACAGGGCGACGGGCTACAAGGTGGGAGACCTTCGCGGCGCGATCAGCGTCAGGGCGCCGATGACCCCACAGCAGTAGCCCGCGCCTCGGGACGCCCACGCGCCATCCTCGAGATCTTCACGCTCGAGAACGGCAAGCGTGTCGAGCACCGGGACGTCGGGCGAGAGATTCGCGAGAAGGCCGCCAGCTCGAACGGCAGGGTCCGGCGCACCAAGGGCCGCGGCGGAGGGACAGCATGGCCGAGATCGTGGCGGCAGCACTGACTGCTCACGCCCCCCTCATCACGGGCAGACCCGACGTGTCGAAGCCGGAGCAGCGCGACCGGCTCTACGCGGGCTTCCACGAGCTGCGCCGGCGCCTGGCCGCGGCGCGCCCGGATCTCGTCGTGATGTTCGTGAACGACCACCTCCAGAACTTCGCCTACAACAACCTGCCGGCCTTCTGCGTCGGTCTCGCGGCCTCCTACGACGCGCCGAGCGAGGGCGGTGCCAGGCTCATGCGGATCCCGCCCCGGAAGATCCGGGGCCACCCGGAATGGGCCATGGCGCTCCTCGAGGCGGGCCTGGCCGCCGGGATCGACTTCGCCTACTCGTACGAGATCGAGAGCTGGGACGAGCTGTCGGTCCCACTCCACTTCCTGATGCCGGAGGGCGACGGTCCCGTGGTGACGGTGTACACGAACTGCGGGGCGCCACCCCTTCCGACGCCTCGGCGCTGCCACGAGGTGGGGGCCTTCGTGGGCGACTTCATCCGGTCCCGGCCGGCCGGGGAGCGCATCGCCCTGATCGGCACCGGCGGGCTCTCCCACTGGGTGGGCACGCCGGAAACCGGGCGGATCAATCCCGGCTTCGACCAGCGCGTGCTCGATCATGTCGCGCGTGGCGATGCGGAGCCGCTCACCCGTCTCACGCACGACGAGATCGAGCGCGAGGGCGGCAACGGCGGTCAGGAGATCCGGAACTGGATCGCCCTGCTCGGCGCGGTCCCCGGCTGGAAGGGCGAGGTCCTCGCCTACGAACCGGTCGCCGAGTGGATCACCGGCTGCGCCGCGGTGTGGGTGCACCCATGACCAGGATTTCCTACCCCCTCAACAAGATCCTGACCGCCATCGCCCGCCAGCATCTGCAGAAGGACGCCCTCGCCGACGAGGACATGGCCGGCCACGAGCTCAGCGACGCCGAGCGCGCCGCCCTGAAGGCGGGGGACATCGGGAAGCTCTACGAGCTCGGCGCCAACCCCTATCTGATCCGCCGGGTGTTCAGGGGCCGCTTCACGATCTGAAGGC
>CAZWXA010000148.1:0-2803 GCA_964637755.1 uncultured bacterium
TGGCCCAGTTCTCGTGGCTGAAGGGGCTGTCCGTGCTGATACCCAGCACCTGGGTATGGGCCGCCTCGAAGTCGCGGATGCGCTTGTCGAAGGCGGGCATGCAGGTGCTTCAGCCCGGGGTCCAGTCGAGCGGATAGAAGAGGACGACGACGTTCTTGCCCCGGAAGTCCCTGAGGCTGACCTCCGTGAGCCCGATGCCCTTCAGCGTGAAGTCGGGCGCGGGATCGCCGACCTGGAGCGTCCTGTTCTCGGTTGTCGTGCTCACTCGGGTGTCCCTCCTCGTGCGTATCGGGCAGGCCTGGTGCGGCTCACTCTAGCACGCCCCCCGGGCATCTTCGCCGGCGGCTTTCGCTGGGTCGCCCACAGGATCTGCCGCCGGGCTTCGAGCGCCGCGTCGGGAAGCCCGACGTACTCCGCGGCCGTGACCACCCTGCCCGTTTCCCAGAGCACGCGGAAGCGCGCGGCTCCGCCGGCATCCCGGAGCGCGTGGTGGTCCATGATGACGCGGCAGCCGGTCGCGTCGATGATGCGCCGGAGGTTGTCGATGCCGCGATCGATCAGGTCGGTGCCGACCTGCTTCTCCAGATACGACGGCGGCCCGGACAGGTACACGAGGTGCGGGCGCTCGCGGATCAGGTACGCCGTCGCGACCGCCGAGAGCGGCCCCTGCACGTCCGAGGCGAAGAGGAAGCGGAACCCTTCGCGACGGTCGACGAGGGTGACCGCGACCACGTACCCGAGTGTCGTGCCCTCGACGCCGTGTGCCAGCGGCGGCGAGACGCGGATCGAGAGGTCCATCTCGTCCAGGACCCGCCCGTCGGCGGGCTCGAGTCCTGCCGTTCCGCCGATCGAGCGCCACAGCTCGGACGCCCGGCGTCCCTGCGCTCCCGCCATCATGCGCCGCGGATCCTTTGCCAGCACCCGGCGCCCCGCGTAGGCGCCGGCATCGTGACGGAAGTGCTCCTCGTGATAGTGGCTGATGAACACGATGCCCGCGCGAGCCGCGTAGGCGGAGATTCGATCGTTCGCCCGCCGGAGCGCCTCCCACTCCTCGTCCGCCGGCGGCAGGTTGAAGCGGGAGGCTGCCAGTGTCGCGCCGGGATCGATCAGCACCCCCGTCCCTCCCACCTCGACGTAGGTCGCCATCGAGCGGACCCCGAGCGAGTCGGCCGCGAGCGGGACCACCTTCATGGCGCGACGAGCACGTAGAAGACGACCAGTTCGGCGTGATAGTCCTCGAACCGGTGCTCCGTCCCCCCGGGAATGACCCAGAAGTCTCCGGGAGCGACCGGATGCCGGTCCTGGCCGATCCGCAGGACACCCGCGCCGCGCAGCACGAGATAGAGCTCGTCCCTGTCGTGCGTCGTCGGCGAGTCGCGCTGCCCTGGCCTGAGGTCGAGGATGCCGGCCGCCGAGCCGGGGGCGTCGTGGAAGCGGACGGAGTGCCCCTCCGCGAGCCTCGCCTGCTCGAGCAGGCTCGCGAGCGTGAAGAACTGGGCGGCGCGGGTCGTCATCGTCCCACGCCGGGAGTCATGGGCATCGCCCCAAGGAGCCGTCCCGAACGACCTGTCCAGCGAGCCCGGGGCTGCACGAGGCGGCGGGGCGGGCTCGGCGCCCGGCACAGGCCCGTCCTCACGCGACCGGTCCGGCCAGGGTCCGGGACGCCCCGCGGCGCGAGGCCGAGGACCCCGACGGCGGCGCCCGTCTCACAGGACGAGCTCGGCCATCATGCGGAGGGTGGCCGGGTCCCGGGCCGCGACCATCAGCGTGGTCACGGCGGAGTCCTTCCAGGCCGCGACCCGTTCCGCGATCCGCTCCCGCGGCCCGCAGAGGGTAACCTCGTCCACGAGCGCGTCGGGGACGGCCGCCTCCGCCTCGGCCTTCCGCCCCGCCAGATAGAGATCCTGGACCGTCCGCGCCGCGTCCGCGTAGCCGTAGCGACAGGCGAGGTCATTGTAGAAGTTCCTGCCGCGCGCCCCCATCCCGCCGACGTAGAGCGCCAGGTTCGGCTTCAGGACGGCACGGCAGGCGGCGACGTCGGGGCCCGCGACGACGCCCACGACCGGCATGATGTCGAAGCGCGCCGGCGCGCCGCCCCGGGCGGCGAAGCCGGCCTCGAGCCAGGTACGGACGATCGACATGCGGTGCGGTGAGAAGAACACGGGAATCCAGCCGTCGGCGATCTCCGCGGCGAGGCTCACGTTCTTCGGGCCGATCGCGGCGAGGTAGATCGGCAGGTCCGGGCGTCCGTGGAGGATCGACCGGAGCGGCTTGCCGAGGCCGGTCGCGTCCGGCCCCGCATAGGGAATCCGATAGTACTTGCCGTGGTACTGGAGCGGCTGCTCACGGCGGAAGATCGACCGGACGATCTCCACGTACTCGCGCGTCTTGACGAGCGGCTTGCCGAACGGCTGGCCGTGCCAGCCCTCGACCACCTGGGGGCCGGAGACTCCGAGGCCCATCCGGAAGCGGCCGCCGGAGAGAGCGTCGAGCGTCATGGCGGTCATGGCCGCCATCGCCGGCGTGCGCGCGGGGATCTGCATGATCGCCGTGCCGACGGCGATGCGTTCGGTCCGTGCCGCGATCCAGGCCGCGGGCGTGACCGCGTCGGAGCCGTAGGCTTCGGCGGACCACACGGAGTCGTACCCGAGGCGTTCGGCTTCGAGGACGAGCGGGAGGTCGAGCCCGAATCTCGGGCCGGAGTATCCGAGGTTCAGCGCGAGTCTCATGGACGACTCCTCAACGGGTTCGAGCGTCGCGGCGGGCCCGGGGCCGACCCGCGCGTGCCGCAGGCCGAAGATCG
>CAZWXA010000148.1:2903-8826 GCA_964637755.1 uncultured bacterium
CGCGCGGTCCGTTGCGCGGTGGGCCCGGGCGCGTCAGCCGATCGCGCTCGCTCCAGGCTTCGCGCGGCCTCGCCTGCCGGCTCGCCGCGTCCGGGGGCGCGTGCGGCGTGTCCTGCCAGCGGTAGCGGCGCAGCGGCACGCGCCCTCGACGGAGCGCGACTCCCTCCTGCTCGAGCAGGACTCGCTGGGTGAGCATGCTGCCGACGTTCTGGCGGAGACTGATGCCACCACGCGCGTTCACGACCCGATGCCAGGGGACGCCGGGCGCACAGTGCCTCATCGCCCAGCCGACGGCACGCGCGCCGCGAGGACGCCCGAGCAGCGCCGCGATCTGGCCGTAGGTGGCGACGCTGGCCGGCGGGATCCGTCGCACGAGCCGGTTCACGTCCGCGACGAAGCTCATGCGGGCCGCGGGCCGAACTGCATCTCGTAGAGACGCGCGTAGAGACCGCCCCGGCGGAGCAGGTCGGAATGACGGCCCTCCTCGCGGATCTGTCCCCGGTGCGCCACGAGAATGCGGTCGGCTCCCTGGATGGTCGACAGCCGGTGCGCGACGATGAGACTCGTCCGGTCCGCCAGCAGGCGGCTCATGGCCTCCTGGATCAGTGCCTCGGACTCGGCGTCGACGCTCGACGTCGCCTCGTCGAGGACGAGCACCGCGGCATTGTACACAAGCGCCCGCGCGATGGCCAGCAGCTGGCGCTGGCCCTGGGACAGGTTCGCGCCCCGCTCGCTCACCTCCTCGGCGTAGCCGCGGGGGAGGGCCTCGATGAACGAGCGCGCGTTCGCCATCTCGACGGCGCGCTCGATCACCTCGCGCGACACCTCGCCCTCGACGCCGAGCCCGAGGTTCGCCTCGATCGTCCCCGTGAAGAGCACCGTATCCTGGTGGACGAGACAGACATGGCGGCGCAGGGCGGGGAGGTCCCACAGGCGCACGTCGAGTCCGCCCACGAGCACCTGGCCCTTCCTGGTGTCGTACGAGCGGTTCAGCAGGCGCGCGATCGTGCTCTTTCCGGCGCCCGTCGCGCCGACGATGGCGATCCGCTCGCCGGGCGACACGGCGAACGAGCAATCGCGGAGCACCCACTCCTCGCCCTCGTACGCGAACCAGACGTTGCGGAACTCGACCTCCGGGCACCCGCGCGCGGAGTCCCGGACCGGCGCCCACTCGGCCCGCGCTCCGGACCGGCCTTCGCGCTGACCTCGGTCTTCGCGGCTCGGCGCGGGCCCATCCCGTCGGCCGCCGTCCGGCGCGGGCGGCCGCGCGGGAGGCCGGACGGCCGGCTCCACGTCGAGGAGCCCGAAGATGCGCTCGGACGAGGCCATCGCGGCCTGCATCACGGAGTACTTGGCGCCGAGGTCACGGATCGGCAGGAAGAAGCGGTTCGTGTACTCGATGAACGCCACGAGCACGCCGAAGGTGAGGAAACCCCGCCAGATCTCGCCGCCGCCGTACCAGAGGAGGAGGGCGACCGCCGCCGAGCCGATCGCCTCGACCACGGCGTAGAGCGAGGCGTCGTAGACCGTCGACCGAAAGAGCGCCCGCCGGTGAGCGGCGTTCAGCCCGGTGAACGTCCCGAACTCCTGCGCCTCGCGTGCGAAGATCTGGGTGACCGTCACCCCCTGGAGCGACTCCTGCAAGAAGGCGTTCAGCCGGGACAGTCGCGAACGGACGAGCCGGTAGGCGTCGCGCGCGCGCACGCGGAAGTACGCGGCGACGGCGAAGAGGAGCGGCACGAGGGCGAAGGTGACGAGCGCCAGGCGCCAGTCGAGCCCGAGCATGATGGCGACGACACCCACCAGTGTCACCACGTCACCCAGGATCGCCACGAGCCCGCTCGCGAACATCTCGCCGATGGCCTCGACGTCGTAGAGGACGCGCGTCATGAGCCGGCCGACGGCGTTCCGGTCGAAGAACCGCGCGTCGAGCGCCTGCAGGTGGGCGAAGAGCGACCGGCGCAGGTCGTGCATCACCTGCTGGCCCGTCAGGTGGGTGAGGTAGCTCTGCGCCGCGCGAAGGCCGTAGAGCCCGCCGAGGGTCAGCAGGAACAGCAGGGCGATCCGGCTCAGGCCGGGCCAGTCCGCGCGGAGGATATGGTCGTCGATGGCGACCTTGATGAGGTACGGCTGCAGGAGCTCGACGCCGGAGATGACGGGGAAGAGGATCGCCGAGCCGATGATGGCGCCGCGATGCGGGCGCGTCACTGCCCAGATCCGCCGGATCAACCGGCGGTCGTAGACGCGGCCGAGCACCTCGTCGTGCTCGGGCTCGTCGCTACGCGCGGGCAATCTCGTCCTCGAGCTGCTGGACCCGCCACAGGCGAGCGTAGAGACCCTCGCGGGCGAGCAGCTCCGCGTGGGTCCCATCCTCGACCACCCGACCGCCGTCGAGCGCGACGACGCGGTCGGCGCCCTCCGCCGCGCGGAGCCGGTGCGTGATGAGCAGCGTCGTCCGGCCCTTGCACGCGACTCTGAGCGCCGCGCTGATCTCCGCCTCCTTGGCCGAGTCCACGTTCGCGAAGACGTCGTCCAGGATCAGGATCTGGGCGTCGGTCGCCAGCACCCGCGCCAGGGCCGCGCGCTGGCGCTGGCCGCCCGAGAGGGTGAGCCCGCGCTCTCCCACCACGGTGTCCCAGCGCGCCGGGAACGACTCGACCTCGGTGTCGAGTCCGGCGATCCGCGCGGCTTCCTGCACGGCCGCGTCGGCCGCGTCGCCCGTGGCGAAGGCGATGTTCTCGCGGATCGAGCGCGAGAACAGGAACGCCTCCTGCGGCACGTAGCCGAGGCTCCGCCGGAGGGTCGCCCGGTCGACCGCCCGCACGTCGACGCCGTCCACGAGCACCGAGCCGGGCGGCGGTTCGTAGAGCCGGGCCAGGAGCACGCCGAGGGTCGACTTGCCGCTGCCCGTGGGACCCACGACCGCCACCGTCTGGCCGGGCTCGATGACGAAGGTCACGTCGGAGAGCGCGGGCGCGCGATCATCGTAGGCAAAGGTGAGGTGCCTGAACTCCACCCGCCCGGGGCCCGCCAGGAGGCCCGCCGCCGTCGCCGGCCCGGTCACGGTGGCGCTCGCCTCGTACGCCTCGGGCGCCCGCAGGATCTCGCCGATCCGCTCGAGCGAGGTCATGCCGCGGCGGATCAGCGAGAGCGTCCAGCCGAGCGCGATCGTCGGCCACGCCAGGTGCGCGAGGTAGCCGTTGAAGGCGACGAGGGCCCCGAGCGTGAGCCGCCCGTCGACGACGGCCTTGCCGCCGACCCAGAGGATGACGAGCGTGCCGAGGCCCGCGATCAGGCCCATGAGCGGCGAGAACTGCGCCTGCACCCGCCCGAGGGCCACGCTCCGGCGCAGGTACTCGAGGTTCAGCCGGCCGAACTCGGCGATCTCCCTTCGCTCCATCGTGTAGGCACGGACGATGCTGATGCCCGACAGGTTTTCCTGGACCTTGGCCGACATCCGGCTCAGCTGCTCCTGGACCGCCTGGCTCTTCGCGTGGACGCGGGCGTTGAAGCGCGTCGCGAGCAGGATCAGGAGCGGGAACGGGCCGAGGGCCCAGAGCGTCAGCCAGGGCGCGATCGCGAGCATCGCGATCAGGGTGCCGACGAACGCGAACGTGGTGGCGATCAGGCTGAGCCCGCCGAAGCCCACGAGCTGCTTCACGGCCATGATGTCGCTCGTCGACCTCGACATCAGGTCGCCCGTGCGGTGGGCGCGGTAGAACGCGGGCGGGAGCGCCTGGAACCGCGCATAGAGGTCGTTGCGGAGGTCGTAGTCGATGCGCTGGGCAGTTCCGAGGATCGTGAAGCGCGAGCCGAGCCGGACGAGGGCGTGGGCCACCGCAAGCAGGAGAATGAGGGCGGCGGAGCGCCCGAGGTGGACCGTCCCGGCACCCCGCGCCGAGAGCGCCTCGATCGCGTTCTTCACCGTCCACGGGATCGCCAGCGAGAAGACGTTGGCGAGCAGCAGGAACAGCACGCCGAGGGCGTAGCGGGCACGATAGGCGGAGACATACGTCCAGAGGAGAGCCCAGGGCATCCGGGTCAGGCGGGGCGCGCGGACGGCTTCAGGGCGGCGTACACGGCGAAGAGCATCGGCGTCGGGATGCCGTGCCGCGCTCCGAGCCTCACGCCGTGACCCTGGAGGGCCTCGACCTCGAGCCGCCGGCGGTGCGTGAGATCGTGGTACATCGACGAGGTGGTGTCCGGCGCGAGCCCTGCCGCCGACCGCATGATCGACTCCACCACGTCCGGAGACAGCTCGACCGCCTCGGCGGCGGCGACCGCGGCCAGCTCCTCGACGATCAGCCGGTACATCCGCCAGGTCTCGGCGACCTCGCGGATCGCGCCGGAGGGCTTCCGGGTGAGCGCGGTCATCCCGGCCTGGGCGGCGATGTAGAGGTACTTCTCCCACAGCACGCGGCGGATGTCGGTGGAGAGATCCGCGGGGATCCCCGCCGCGGCGAAGGTATCGAGCAATCGCCCCGTGCGGGGCCGGGGCGGGCCGTCGAGCTCTCCGAGCACGATCTTGCCCCCCTGCGTGTGGACGATCACTCCCGGCGCCTCGATCGTGGCGAACACGTACGCCACGCCGCCGACGGCGTGGCCCGGGCCCAGCGCGGCGTCGATCTTCTCCTCGTTGTCGACGCCGTTCTGGAGCGAGAGCACCGCCGTGTCGGGTCCCACGACGGGACGGATCGTCTCCGCCGCACTCTCGGTGTCGTACGACTTCACGCAGAAGAGCACGGCGTCCGCGAGCGGGTGCCCGGCCAGGTCCTCGACACCGGGCGCGCCCACCGTGAACTCGGGCGCAACGGACGAGCGGACCGTGATCCCGCGCTCCCGGATCGCCTCGAGGTGGGGTCCGCGCGCCACGAACGTCACGCGCGCACCGCTCCGCGCGAGCCTGGCGCCGAAGTAGCCGCCGACTCCGCCCGCGCCCACGACGACGACGTTCACCGAGCCCCGGCACCTCGCCGCGAGGGGGATGTCGCGGTCGGCTCCTGTCGGCCCTGCGAACTCGTGCGCCGGCTCATCGCGACAATTCTATGCTACGCTTCGCGTTTGGCAATGAGCTCACGCGAGAAAACCGTCGCGGTCGACCTCGCCCGGGCCACCGGATCGATGCTCCGCGAGGAACTGGGGCGGGCCCGCCGGATCGAGTTCAAGGACAGCCCGATCAATCTCGTGACCGAGATGGACCCCCGAGCCGAGGCCCTCATCGTCGAGCGGCTCGCGCGCGAGTTTCCCCGGGACGCGATCCTGGCGGAGGAACGGGGGGCCTGCGCCGGAAGCTCCGGTCGCCGCTGGATCGTCGATCCGCTCGACGGCACCACGAACTACGCGCACGGCGTGCCCATCTTCGCGGTCTCGATCGCGCTCGAGGACGAGCACGGGATCGCGCTCGGCGTGATTCACGATCCCAACCAGCGCGAGACCTTCACCGCCGAGCGCGGTCAGGGCGCCCATCTCGACGGGCAGCGCCTGGCCGTCTCGTCCACGAAGCGCCTGAACGAGAGCCTGCTCGCGACGGGGCTTCCCTACGACATTCGCGAGACCACGCGGACGAACCTCCCGGAATACGGCGCGTTCAGCCTGCGCACCCAGGGCGTCCGTCGCATGGGCTCGGCCGTCCTCTACCTCGCGTACGTGGCGGCAGGGCGAATCGACGGGTATTGGGAGCTCCGGCTCGGCCCGTGGGACGCGGCGGCGGGCTCGCTCATGGTCGAGGAGGCCGGCGGCCGCGTAACCAGCCTCACCGGCGGTCCGCTCGATCTCCGTGCGCCCCAGATCGTCGCGAGCAACGGCCACATCCACGACGAGATGCTGAACACCCTCCGCGAGGTCCAGTCCGCCCGGTAGCAGGCCGCGCAACCACCCACGGGCCGCATCGAGAAGAAGCCACAGGCAAGGCGGCCGCCCTTCC